>CANHSD010000026.1 GCA_947463105.1 Chitinophagaceae bacterium | reverse complement strand
GAGAAAGGAACCTATTTCTGTGCAGCCTGTGGCAATACCCTGTTCCAAAGCAATACAAAATTTGACAGTGGTTGCGGGTGGCCCAGCTTTTTTGAACCAGTCAACAAAAAAAGCATCATCTACACCCCAGACAATACCCTCGGCATGAAAAGAACCGAAGTGCAATGCGGAAAATGCAAAGCCCATCTTGGCCATGTATTCGATGATGGACCACCGCCGACAGGGCTAAGGTATTGCATCAATGGTGTGATTTTGGGGTTTGAGAAGAAAGGTTGAAGGGGTTGAGCTTGCCAACCTCTGGTTGGCAAGCTCAACCCCTCTAAACCTTATTTCGCCTGATCCATTTCCAACAAAACAGTAATCTCAACATCCTTGCCTACAGCCAGTCCGCCGGTTTCCAAAGCTGGTGCATATTTCAAACCATATACAAGACGATCGATGGTGGTCTTGGCTTTGAAACCTGCTTTCACACCACGTCCGGTATTGATTTGACCACCATAGGTAACATCAAAAGTTACTGTCTTGGTTACATCCCTGAGGGTAAGATCTCCGGTAAGCGCATACTTGTTGCCACCCAATGGTTTCATTGATTTGCTTACAAAGGTCATCTTTGGAAATTTCTCAGCATTGAAGAAATCATCGCTCTTCAAATGACCATCTCTTTTCTCGTTGTCTGTGTTCACAGAAGCAACATCAACCGCAAAATTCACTTTTGCATCAGAAAGATCGGCCTTGGAAGCCACCAGGCTGCCATCAAACATCCTGAAAGACCCTTCCACTTCAGAAACCACCATGTGAGACACGGCAAATTTCACATTTGAATGCGCCTTGTCCACTTTCCATGTAGTCTGGGCCACTGCACCTGAAACACCCAGAAGCAAAAAAGCTGCAAGGTTGAATAATTGTTTTTTCATTGTATTTGTTTTTGATGTTTAAACACTAAATTAATTCGTTTCACCAACATGGCAAAATGATTCCGTTAAGTTAGACAGATTTTTGGCGATTTTGTTCACCAAAAAGAAATTTTCCGACAAGCTGATTAATCCATAATTTTCCAAAAATTGAACCCAATGGCCATGATAAAAAGGTTTTCATTGTTTTTGCTGCTTGTTATCATCATCAGCAATGCCTCATTTGCACAAAAGATTGGTTTGGACCAATTCAAATCCTGGAAACCCAGGAATATTGGTCCTGCGGGAATGAGTGGCCGTATCACTGCAATCGATGCAGTTGTGGCAGACCCCAATACCATTTATCTTGGCGCAGCTTCTGGCGGTGTATGGAAAACCATCAACCAGGGCGCCAGCTGGGAGGCCGTGTTTGAAGAACAGCCCATCCTCAACATTGGTTCCATTGCCATCCAGCAATCCAACCCCTCAACGGTTTGGGTTGGAACAGGCGAAGGCAACCCAAGAAACTCCATCAGCCTTGGAGAAGGCATGTACAAGACCATCGACGGCGGCAAGAGCTGGAAAAAGATGGGGCTTGAGAAAACACGCAACATCCACCGCATCATCGTAGATCCTTCCGACCCCAATACCGTTTATGCAGGTGCCATTGGCAATCCATATGCAGAACATCCTGAAAGGGGCGTCTTCAAAACCACCAATGGTGGTGAAACCTGGGACAAGATCCTCTTTACCAATGATACTTCCGGTGTGGCCGACATGATCATGGACCCATCGAATCCCAACAAATTGTTTGTGGCCATGTGGCAACACCGCAGGACTCCCTGGAGCCTCAGCAGTGGCGGACCCGGCAGTGGACTTTACATGACTTTTGACGGTGGAAAGAACTGGAAAAAATTAGGTGAAAAAGAAGGTTTGCCTGCGGGTAACCTTGGCAGGATCGGACTGGCCATTTCCCGGAGCAACCCCAACCGTGTTTATGCACTGGTGGAAGCCACAAAAAACGGATTGTATAAATCAGATGATGGCGGACAAACCTGGTCACTCATGAACAGCAACCCAGAGTTTGTTTCCACAAGGCCATTCTATTTTCAAGAAATTGCCTGTGATCCGCAAAATGAAAACAGGCTTTGGCTGATCTATCAAATGATCTCCAAAAGCGATGATGCCGGAAAAAATTTCGAAGTGGTCATCCCTTACAACGGCATTCATCCAGACCACCATGCATTCTGGATTCATCCCACCAATCCCAACTTTATCATCGACGGAAACGATGGAGGCATAGGCATCACAAGAGACAAAGGCAAGACATGGCTATTTGATGAGAAGCTGCCCGTAGGTCAATTCTACCACATCAATGTAGACAATGAAATGCCGTACAATGTGATGGGTGGCATGCAAGACAATGGAAGCTGGCGTGGACCGGCCTACACCTGGATGAGCGGTGGTATCAAGAATTATTACTGGGACAACCTCTGGGGTGGTGATGGATTTGATGTAATGCCTGACAAAGACGATGCGTCATGGGTATATGCCATGAGCCAGGGCGGATCTGTGGGTCGATACAATGTCAAAACAGGCGAAAGCTGGTATGTAAAGCCTCCTGCGCCAGACCTCAAAACCACATTGCGCTTCAACTGGAATGCTGCCATTGCCCAGGATCCATTCAGCAACTCCACCATCTATTTTGGCAGCCAGCATCTTCATCGTTCAACCAATAAAGGTGCATCCTGGGAAATCATCTCACCCGATCTTTCCACCAATGACAGTGCCAAAATCGACCAAAGAAACAATGGTGGTATATCAATAGACATCACTGGTGCGGAGAACTTCTGTACCATCATGACCATTGCCCCTTCATCCAAAGACAAGAATGTGATTTGGGCAGGAACAGACGATGGCAATGTGCAGCTTACCAGAGATGGCGGTAAAACCTGGACAAACTTCAGGGGAAAAATACCAGGTCTGCCCGTTGGCGCCTGGATACCACAAATACAGGCATCAAGGTACAATGCTGCCGAAGCTTTTGTGGTAGCCAATGATTACAGGAGGGGCGATTTCAAACCTTATATTTTCAGGACAACCGATTTTGGAAAAACATGGACAAGGCTGGTGGATGAGAAAAAAGTGATCGGTTATGCGCTCTGTGTTTTGCAAGATCCCACTGAGCCCAACCTGATCTTTGCAGGAACCGAGCAGGGACTCTGGGTAAGCCTTGACAATGGTGCCAGCTTCCAGCAATGGAAAAATGGATACCCCAGCGTGTCAACTTATGACCTAGCCATCCAGGAACGCGAAGCGGATCTTGTGATTGCCACTTTTGGACGTGCACTCTGGATTCTGGATGACATCAGGCCACTGAGAAAACTTGCTGCCAGCAAAGGGATGTTGAACAAGGCTTTTGTTGCATTTGACAGCCGCAATGTGGTGCAGGCCCAATTCAAGAATGCTCCGGGATACGAGTGGAGTACCTGGGGAATCTGGGATGCTGATAACAGACCCGCCAATGCACCCATCTCCTATTTCATCAAAGCATCCTCAGATACATCTGCAAAAGCCAAAAAAGATTCTGTTATTGTAAAAATTTACAATGATAAAAATGAAGTGATCAGGAACCTCAGATGGGCTGCTGATTCAGGATTCAACAGGGCTTATTGGGGAATGGAAGAAAAAGGATACCGTACACCTGGTGCTGGTGGTGGAAGAAGAATGGGCGGAGGCGGTGGAGGCCGTGGAGGAGCCGAACCAGGAGGACAACAGGCTTTACCCGGTACCTACAAAGTGGTTTTGGCTTACAAAGGCATCAGCGACTCTACCATGATTACCCTGCTCGATGATCCACGTTTGGGCAACAGAAACAACATCAAAATAGCGCAAGCTGCACTGCGTGCGGAATTGAAGAAAAGCGGGGACCAGCTGATTGAGGCCATGGACCTGCTAACAGAGGCTGACGATGCAAGTAAAAAAGTAGAAACCTATACCAAGGAAATGAAAGGTGCAACGGTTGATTCCCTGAAAAAATCTACCAAGAAACTTCAGGACGAGATCAAGGTATTGAGAGAATTCATCAGCGGTACAACCCAAACCAAGCAAGGCTACGGACAGGTTCCTCAAATCACGGTCATGAACCAATACCAGCAGGCAAGCAGTGCCATCAGTTCAAAAGCCATTGAACCTGGAGCACAAGAAAAAATGCTGGTGGAAAGGGCTGCAGGGCTGATCAATGAAGCTGTAAAAAAAGTAACCACTTTCAAAGAAGGAAGCTGGAAAAAATACATGGAGCAGGTTGCTGCGACGAAGATGGATCCTTTTGGGAAATAATGTTTTGATTGAAAGCCATGGGTTGAGGAAGATGCCCTGACCCATGGCTTTTGATTAATTCCTGTTCACCAAAAACTGAAAAGGCTTGAGTGCATTGGGTTTCAGCACCTTTGAGATAGAGAGCTGATCATGGAGGATCTTAAAACGGTTGATGTCAATAAGTTCATAGGCAACACAGAGCGCAGCGGTTGTTTCAACGTTTTGCAAGAGATTGTTCAGGACAGCAATTTCCATTTCAATGGAATTTTCATCCCAAACATCATCCTTGCGGAGCAGCAACAAATCCCTGGTTTGACGTTTCATCACTTATTTAATATCCCACGAAACCTTTTTTGGTAGGACAGCCACAACTGCTTTTGTTGCTGACACCACAAGACATCATGGTTGATATGCTAATTAATATAAAAACAACTAAAATTGTTCTCTTGAGTACATGCTTCATCTACTGCTAATGTACATTTTATGTAAATTAAAAATGCAAATGCTGGCCAATTATAACAAAATATAAATTATTTACCCATTCCTGCGAATAAGCAAATAGCAAGACCTACCGCACTGATTGCCCCACTGGACTGGGGGCTGGGGCATGCCACCCGTTGCATCCCCCTGATCAGTTACCTGTATGATCGGGGATGGGAGCTCAGCCTTGCAGCGGAGGGAAATATAGCGGCCCTGCTGACCAGAGAATTCCCTCAACTCAAGGTTATCCCCCTGAAAGGCTACCGCATCAGCTATCCCAAGAAAGGCGCATTGTTTATCCCAACAATTTTGATGCAGGTTCCTAAAATCATTCGTTCCATCAAAAATGAACACCAGTGGCTGCTCCATCAACTGGATGCCCACCAATGGGATTTGATCATCAGCGATAACCGCTATGGGCTCTATACCACCAGAACCAGGACTGTTTTCATCACGCACCAGCTGGGCATCATTTCAGGATTTGGAAGGATGGTTGATGGGCTGCTAAGGACCTTGCTATACAGATGGATCAACAGGTTCAACATTTGCTGGATACCCGATGCTGCAGGCGATGTCAATATAGCAGGAAAATTATCACACCCCCAGTCCATGCCCAACCATTACGCCTTCATCGGGCCCCTTTCCCGGTTGAACAAGGCCAAGCCATTGGCTGATGACCACCTGCTCGTGCTTTTGTCCGGACCTGAACCGCAACGTACAATCCTGGAAAAAAAGTTGATCGATCAGCTTTCCGACATAGATGAGGCAGTAGTATTTGTCAGAGGTCTTCCATCCACAACGCCCTTGATGGAGAACAGGGGCAGGATCCGGTTTGAAAACCACCTGGATGCAAAAGCATTGTCTGAGACACTTTCCAATGCCAAAGCAGTGATTTGCCGTTCGGGCTATTCTTCTGTAATGGATCTCTTGAAGTTGAAAAAAAGAGCCCTTTTGATTCCCACACCTGGGCAAACGGAACAGGTGTATCTGGCAAAACATCTTGGCGCTCTTCATTGGTTCGAATACCAAGACCAAGAGCAGCTTGATCTGGAAAAAGGGATTGCTGCCGTATTGAGCCAAAAAATTGAAGTTCCCCCCTTTGATTTTGAAGCCTTTAAAAATGCTTTTGCCAATTTGGGCATCTAACAAACAGATGTGCTACCATAGCACAATTTTTGTTACCTTGACATTTACTAAAACCGAAACCAAAGCACATGAGAAAACTTTGTTTGACCATCCTTTTAGGATGCTTCAGTATCTCCCTTTTCTCCCAGTCCACCTTCCCCGTGAATGGTGTGGCAGACGAAAGGGAAACAACCTTTGCATTTAAAAATGCAACAATTGTCAAAGATGCACAAAACACCCTGACCAATGCCACCATGATCGTTCGCAACGGAAAGATCATCGCCATTGGAACAGCGCTAACCATTCCTGCAGACGCCATTGTTGTTGACTGCACAGGCAAACACATTTACCCTTCTTTTATTGACCTCTTTGCCGACTATGGCATGCCAGCACAAGGGCAAGGAGGATTTGGAAGAGGATTCTTTGGTGCAGCACAGCTCAGTTCCAATACCAAAGGCGCTTTTGGATGGAACCAGGCCATCAAGGCCGATGTAAATGCCGCTAACATTTTTGTTACCGATGATGCCAAGGCAAAAGCCATGCGCGAAATTGGTTTTGGAGCGGTACTCACCCACCAAAAAGATGGTATCGCCAGAGGAACCGGTGCATTTGTATCACTGGCCTCCATGAAAGAAAACATGGTGATCCTCAAAGAAAAAGCCTCTGCCCATTACTCTTTCAGCAAGGGCACATCAACACAGTCTTACCCCTCTTCCATGATGGGCAACATCTCTTTGCTGAGACAAACCTACCTGGATGCCAAATGGTACAAGAAAAATACTGAAAAAGAAGGACTGAACCTCAGCCTCCTTGCATGGAACAACAACCAGGCTCTCCCACAGGTTTTTGATGCCAGCGACAAATGGAATGCACTGCGTGCAGACAGGATTGGTGATGAGTTTGGCGTTCAATACATCATCAAAACCAGTGGCAATGAATACCAGCGTACCGCTGAAATCGCCGCAACAGGATCTACCCTGATTGTGCCGTTGAATTTCCCCATGGCCATGGATGTTGAAGACCCCAATGATGCAAGATTTGTTTCACTGTCAGACATGAAACATTGGGAGCTCGCACCAACCAATGCAGCTGCGCTGGAAAAAGCCAAGATACCTTTCTGCCTTACCACAGCAGACCTTCGATCCCCTTCCGCCTTTATGTCGAGTCTTCGCAAAGCCATTGAAAACGGCCTTTCAGAAAGCAAGGCACTTGAAGCACTGACCAGCACTCCTGCCAATACCTTGGGCGTGGGCAACATGGTGGGTTCTCTTGAGCAAGGCAAAATCGCCAACTTCCTGGTAACTACCGGAAATGTTTTCAGCGAAAAAACATCCATCATCGAAAACTGGATACAGGGCAACAAGTACAGCATCAAACCTGAAAAATGGCTGGATGTTGCAGGTAAATATTCACTGGCCATTCATTCTGCACAAGGCACAAAAACCTATGGATTGGAAGTTAAGTCACCCAACGCTGCCAATGTGATCAATACAGATACCATTGTTGCTAAATTCACCTTTGATGGCAAAATGGTCAAACTGAATTTCGCACCCGAGAAGAAATCAAGGAACATGCTTCGCCTCAGTGGAATGAAAAATGGTGCAGACTGGAATGGCTATGGCGAGGACAACGAAGGCAACAAACTTACCTGGACAGTGTCTTCCTATACTGCAGCTGCTGCAACTGTTACAACCGACAGTGCTAGAAAAAAAATGGCTTCAAAGCCAGGTGAAGTAACCTATCCGTTTACGCCTTATGGTTGGACAGAAGCACCGAAACAAGAAGTGATTTTGATCAAAAATGCCACGGTATGGACCAATGAAAATGAAGGAAAACTTGAAGGCACCGATGTATTGGTAAAGGATGGCAAGATCGCGCAAATAGGAAAAAACCTACAAGATGCATCTGCCAAAATAATTGATGGAACAGGCAAACACCTGTCTGCCGGAATCATTGACGAACACTCCCATATTGCAGCAACATCCATCAACGAAGGTGGTCAATCGGTTACTTCTGAAGTGCGCATTGCAGACAACCTCAACCCAGATGACATCAACATCTACCGCCAACTCAGCGGCGGTGTAACATCATCACATATCCTTCATGGTTCCGCCAACACCATCGGTGGTCAGACACAGATGATCAAGTTGCGCTGGGGTGCCAATGACGACAAGCTGAAGTTTGAAGGATCTGATGGATTCATCAAATTTGCCTTGGGTGAAAATGTGAAACGCGCTTCTTCACAGGGCAATACCCGTTTCCCCGATACCCGCATGGGTGTTGAACAGGTATTGACAGATGCTTTTACCCGTGCCAAAGATTACGAATCAGCGGTTAAAGCTGCATCAGCAACAACTGCGCCAGTTGTGAAAGGAAAGAAGACCACTGCAGTTGCAGTTGATCCATACGAAACTGTTCGCCGCGACCTGGAACTGGAAGCATTGGTGGAAATCATGAACAAGAAAAGGTTCATCACCTGTCATTCCTATGTTCAAAGCGAGATCAACGCTGCCATTAAGGTGGGCGAAAAATTGGGCTTCAGGTTCAACACCTTCACCCATATCCTTGAAGGATACAAAGTAGCTGACAAGATGAAAGCCCATGGTGCAGCGGCCTCCACCTTCTCTGACTGGTGGAACTACAAGATGGAAGTTGTTGATGCGATTCCATACAATGCCACCATCATGTCCAAAGTGGGAGTCAATGTTGCCATCAATTCAGATGACGCTGAAATGGCCCGCCGCCTCAACCAAGAAGCTGCCAAGAGCATCAAGTTTGGTGGAATGAGTGAAGAGGATGCCTTTAAAATGGTTACCCTCAATCCTGCCAAAATGTTGCATGTTGATGCCCGCGTTGGCAGCATCAAAGTTGGCAAGGATGCTGATCTTGTGTTGTGGAGCGACAATCCACTGAGCATTTATGCAAAGGCAGAAAAAACCATGGTGGATGGCATCGTTTATTTCGACAGGGAAAAGGATTCACAAATGAGGAAGCAACAAACCGCAGAAAGAAACAGGCTCATACAGAAAATGAATGGTGAAAAAAGAGCCGGTGGGCCCATGGCTCCTGCAACCCCAAGTTATTCAATTCTCTTGAACTGTGGTGACCATGAACACAGCCACGGAATCCTCACCATCGATCAAGACTAATCAGCAACAAAAACATTCTCATGAAAAAATTATTATTCAGCGTACTCGCAGGCATGGCCTTTACAGCTGTTGCCAACGCACAGGAATCTGTTTATCCTGCGTCAAAACAAATAGCGCCCGTCATCATCATGAATGGCACGGTACACGTTGGGAACGGACAGGTCCTCAACAATACTTCTGTTGAAATTCGCGATGGAAAAATCACCAATATTGGAGCTGGCATCACTGCTACAGCAGATGCCTTCAAGGTGGATGCAAAAGGCAAACATGTTTACCCAGGCCTTATCCTGGCCAACTCCAACCTAGGATTGGTTGAGGTAAATTCAATTCGTGCAACAGATGATGAAACAGAAATTGGTGAATACAATCCATCCGTCCGTTCCATTGTAGCCTACAACACCGATTCAAAAGTGATCAATACCTTGAAGACGAATGGCATCACCCATGCCAATATCGTGCCGCAAGGGGGCACCATTAGTGGTTCCTCTTCAGTTGTTCAACTAGATGCCTGGAACTGGGAAGATGCAGCCTATGCAGCAGACAATAACATTCACCTGAACATGCCGGCCCTCTACAACAGGCCCAGCCGCTTTGGTGGATTTGGAGGCGGACAAGGTCCACAAATGGATCCATTGAAAAGAGGAATTGAGCAGCTCGAAGAGATCAAGGATTTTTTCCGTGCAGCAAAGGCCTACAATGATCAGGCCGTCAAAACAGCAACCAATATCAAATTTCAGGCCGTTCAAGGATTGTTCAGCAAAAAGCAAAAACTTTTCATCCGCTGCAATGTAGTGCGTGAAATCCTTGCTGCCATTGACTTCAAAACTGAGTTCGGTTTTGACATTGTACTGGTTGGGGCAGCAGAATGCCATCAGGTGGGAGACATCCTCAAGCGCAACAACATCCCCATCATCCTCAACCAGATGCATGCCTTGCCATCACTGGCCGATGATGGCGTTGACCTTCCTTACCAAATACCTGCCCTGCTTCAAAAAGCGGGTGTACAGTTTGCTATTTGTGACGAAGACGGCCAACAAAGGGGAAAGAACCTTCCATTTCAGGCAGGAACCGCAGCCGCTTACGGATTGACAAAAGAAGAAGCACTTTCAGCCATCACCCTGAATGCGGCCAAAATTTTGGGTATCGCAGACCGCACAGGATCCATTGAAACCGGCAAAGACGCCAACATTGTCATCAGCGAAGGAGACATCCTTGACATGCGCAGCAGCAATATTTCATTGGTCATGATCGGTGGACGCATGGTCAGCCTTACAGACAAACACAAGCAGTTGTATGATCGGTATATGATGAAGTATGGGTTGAAATAATGTTGAGCCTGCCAGCCGAAGGCTGGGAGGTTGAAGGGGTTGAAGGGGTTGAAGATGTAAAATACCCGTTTATAGAAAAAGGGCTCACGCTATTTTGCATGAGCCCTTTTTATTTGAATTTCAGTTTCGCTTCAAGCCACTTCAACCCCTTCAACGCATCTCGCTACTTCATGGACTGCACAACTTTCAAGCCAATCAGTTCTCCCTGTTTGATGCCGTTGTCAATAGAACCCTTGTAGTGTATGCCACCGTAGAAACGGCTCAAGGCAGCTTCATTCGCTGCATGCCAAAATGAAGTAAAGGACCTTATTGGAAGACCGTAAGGGACTTCTGTATCATCTTGAAATTTGAAATCAGGACCAAAAATTTGGGTCAACACTACAGCAGATGCAGCGCTGATTACACTGTGTCCGCTGGTGTACTCGGGGAATGGAGGTGTTTGCAGCAGTGGGCGCCAGCCTTGATCCAAATAAGCATTGATATAGGTTTCAGGCCGAATGACATTGCTCCTGTATTTTTCATCCCAGCAACTGATGAATGCGTCATACAAAGCAATGGAAGTAAAAAGATAGGCCTGTAGCGATTTCTCAAGGGATGCATTGCTTTGCCTGGAAGCAATACCTGCAATGCTCATCCAGTGTCCGCCAGGGGATAGCTTTTTTGTGGCAAAATTCAAATGCCCTTGAACGGTAAGATGAAACGGATTACAATCCCAAAACAATGCAATGGCTGAGTCTTCTTTGGGCATGGTCTTAGTATGGCTAAACACTTGCTCAGCCTGTCGGAAAAAAGGAGAGGCAGCGGAATCACTGAAGGGAATAGGACGTTTGGGTTGAAAGTTGGACAAAGTATCCAATACAACGGTTCTCATTTTTCCCCAATGCGGCTCAACGGGGGCAAAATATCCGGGAGGCGTGGGAGACCATGCAGATTTGTCTTTGATCAGGGAATAGCGCCTCATTTTTCTGGTGTCTGCATAGCGATCTGTTTTGGACCACAATACAACCGCATTGGACACCACTGTTGCCCATTCCATGGAAGCAGCAAGGCGTGCAGGTTCAACGTCTTTGAATGCAGCAGCAATGGCAGCAAGGGAGTCCAGCAGTCTGGCCTCAGAAAATACCAACTTGGATGCAGTCAACATCATGGCATATACTGCACTTGCTTCAGTATGCACCCGTCCTTCAAATGCCAGAGGACTGGGTTGAATAAAATCGTTTCTCAGTGCATGAAAAGATTGCGATTTACCAGATGCAACCAAAGATTCATGCGCAGCAATACTGGCATACACATAAATCCTGCTGGCAACTGGTGGAGAAAATATATCGTGAACAATGACGTTGGTGATGGCCTGCTGGGCGCGATGAACAAGCAGTTCACGCTTTTGTGCAACCAAAGTTGTGTGCACAAAAATTAAAGAGAGTAAAAAAACAAATGACTTTGATGTTATTTTCATTCGCGTATTTTCAAAACCTGAACTTTGCCATTGTTTTTTGCAGTGATGATCAATCGCCCGTTGTCGGATGAACTGACAACTGCAGTTTGTCTGACATCACCATCGATGTATAGGCCAGTTTCGATGTTTGATAAGGAAATCAATTTACCTGACTTGAATTGAATCAAACTCCCATACCCTGCATCATTCTGCCCCCATTGTGTTCTCCAGGGATAAAAATTTCCGGTGAGAAGATAGGCAGTATCCATACCCCGCAAAGCCAGTCGATTGACGGAAAAAATACGGGACACCTGAACATCATTGGGCAAACGTTTCTTTACATATTTTCCTGCACCATCACTCAGGTACACAACATGATGAAGTTCAGTCAGGTCAAGGGTTTTTGCTGTCTTTAATTTCTGGGCCGGAACGATATCCTCGATTTCTGCAGTGGCATACTGGTGGTACTTGATAAACTTTTTCCTGAGTGGAACCACCTGGTCCAGCAACTCATCCCTTGAAGCAGCAGGATACATTTTTCCATTGATATAGTAACAAAACAATACTTCTGGAGACCCATTGTCATCTACATCTGCTACAATCAGCTTTATTGGATTTTCCATAGAAGCCTTGAACTGTAAATTGTTGCCCACATTCCCCGCAATGATGTCTGGATAGCCATCGTTATTGACATCATCAAGAAACAAAGAAGACCAGAGACCAGTATCATTGAAGCCCAGGCTGCCAGTCATGTCGGTGAATCCAGCGCCGGTATTGGCAAAGATTTTGATGGGCATCCACTCTCCCGCCAGTACAATATCAATTTTGCCATCAGCGTTGAAATCCTGAAGGGATGCAGCATGAATCATCCCAGGAAACAGGAGATCCTTAGACCATGCTGCTGTGATATCAGTGAACCTAAAAATACCTTTTTCGGAATCATTGCGCAACAGAAAACTTCTTGATGCCTCAGGGAATGCCCCTGGTTTATATCCCCCACCAACAAAAAGATCCATGTCTCCGTCTGCATCAATATCCCCAAATGCGATGGCATTTTTACTGCTCATCATGGTCTTGGGCAAGACATCTGGAACCAGCGCAAAGTTGCCATTACCATCATTGGCATATACCCTGTCGCGGTATTCCGGGGAACTCTCGTCGTACTCATTTCCACCGGATACTACGTAAAGGTCAGGATACCCGTCTTTGTTGAGGTCTGTAAAAATGGCCTTTACATCTTCGTGGTCCTTTTCTTTTTCCCATGGCTGAACTGTTGCACGAACGAACCGGTCTCCATCGATCTGGATAAACAACACTGCAGACTGGCCGATAGCCCCTCCCACAAAAACATCATCCAGTCCGTCTCCATTGACATCCTGTGTTGCCAGTGCTGGTCCCATTTTAGAGAGCTGATAGGGCAAGAGTACTTCAACCTTGAAGTCAACAAACTCATTCTCCTGGTGAACAAAATTCAGCATGCTGATGTCTGTGATATCTTTAAAAAAGCCAGTTCTATTTGCGGATGCTGAATGCATGCCGGATGGTTTTTCCTGCGCAATGAAAATGCGGGTATTCAATGCAGGACGGTACACAACGTAGGAAGTGCCGTCTGCCCACACTACTTTAATGGAGTCAACGACTGCAGCAGGATCGAGGCCAAAATGCAAAAGGCCAGATACACTGCTTTGGTAACCCCTTGTGGTGGTCAGTTCGTGAAATTGAACAGGATTTTGCTTGTCATTGCTGTATACAAAAACTTTGGATCCCAGGGCATCAGCATTCCAATCCTTTCCTTTGAGTTTGACCTGCAGATAATTGTTGGGCAAGGTTTGTCTTGCCTGGTTCTCAAAAAGCTGCACAGGGTCGTTGTTGTTTCCGATGATGAGGTCCATGTCTCCATCATTGTCAAAGTCAGCATATACCGCTGCGTTTGAAACTGTTTTCATGTTAAACCCCCATTCATCACTTACATTTTTGAAGGTCAGGTCACCATTATTTTTGAAAATATAGTTCTGCAGTTTATTGGATGGCATTTGGGTTACCAACTCATAGGTCTTGAAATTGAGGTTCCCTTTTGCTGCCTGAGCCAGTTGTTCGTCCGCCACAGTATACTTGAGAAAATCATTGTCTGTATAATCCCTCAGGTATCCATTCGTTACCATCAGGTCTTTCCATCCATCGGAGTCAAGATCTACAAACAATGCAGACCAACTCCAATCGGTATTGGAGATGCCTGAAAGCTGACCAATTTCACTGAATTTCATGTTGCCCTTTTCATCCATCCCCTTGTGAAGATGAAGCATGTTTCTCATCTGCTGATGAAAATATCCGCTGTCAAGCAATAAATGATAGGTGTCATATTCATCGGGGCCCTTGAGCAATTTTTGGCGAAAATTATCTTCGGGCAACATGTCCAACGTAAATACATCGGGCCATGTATCGTTGTTGATGTCTGCAATATCAGAACCCATGGAAAACTTGCTTACATGGGTGAAAGAGGATTGCAGGACCTGCTTAAAACGGCCATCCTTGGTATTGAGATAACAATAATCCTGTTCGGTATAGTCACTTGAAGTATAAATATCCGGCCAGCCATCTTTGTTCAGGTCTGCGATGGCTACTGAAAGACCAAAATTCAGTGCATTGTTGATGATGCCCGCCTCCAGGGTTACGTCAACAAACTTAAATTGATTGTTGTTGCTCCTGTCGTTTCGAAAAAGCCTGTTACCGAAACTCATGTTCGGGACAGCACGGATCTTTGAAGTATTGAGGTATGGGTTGACAGTATGGTTCGAATGGTTCACCAAAAACATATCAAGATCTCCATCAAGATCATAGTCGAAAAAAGCAGCATGGGTTGACAGTGTGCCCGGAGCATCGACACCCAGTTCAACAGCCATCTCCTTGAAGACTGGCAAGCCATTGACAAGGCCCTGGTGTATGTAGAGCTCGTTGCTGCGCGCAAGACCAGCCACAGGGCCAGAGTGGCAGATATAGATATCAGGCCAGGCATCCCCATTTACATCTGCAATGGTTACCCCTGTGCGCCAAGCACCATTGCCTGCCAAATTCGAATTGGCCGTTGCATCTTCAAACCGAAGCTTACCCTTGTTGATGAACAACTTGCTCGGCACCATGTTCCCAGAAATAAAAACATCTTCCAGGCCATCCCTGTTAAAATCAGCAACACCAATACCATGGCCATTGTACAAATACTCATACTTGAATATATGGATAGAATCATTTTCGGTGATGGTGTTTACAAAGCCTAATCCTGATTCTTTTGCTGGAACCTCTCGCAACAAATGTTTTTGCGGTTGCGCAAAGCCAGATGAAGCGCACAGCAAGAAAAAAATCAATGTATGGATTGAGAGAAACTTCATCAAACTTCGTTAAGGTATTCTTCCGGGCATGGAAATATCAGCCTGTTCATCTCCTGGACGATAGGGTAAGAACACCATGATCATGGTAAGCATCTCACTGGTAGTTTCCATGTTCCCAGAGGAAAATATCATTTCCGGAGGTTTGAAAGGATTGAAAGGGTTATTGGTGGTATTATCATAGGTACCCTGGATGAATAATTTGCTTCCCTTGGGAATCCTTACCAATCGTTTGAATCGATAAATTTCCTGCCACCTGAAATCCCAGTTGGGGATATGGGCGAGTTTAATGGTATCTCCCTGCGGACTGATGGCATATGCCTTAAACTCCTTGCCAAGCAAATGCATGTGGGGCCAAACATAGAGTGCCGAAAAATCCTCGCCTGGATTTGATACTTTCAAAGAAAAAGTCTGCACCCTGTTCGGCAACAACATGAGGGATGGCAGGATTTGTTTTTCCCCTATCCCACCAGAACCAAAACTGATTACCTTAACCTTGCGGTCAATTTTTTCTTTGGTGAAAAACAAATTTACACCCGCAATACAATCCTCTTTTTTTGCCAATGGTGCAAAATGCATGGTAAGGATGATCACACCACGCTTGGGCAAAACCCATCCCATTCCTTTAGGATAACTTTCAAAAGTTGCACCAGGTATCCATCCACCATAATACTCAATAGTAGGTTTAAGGGGCTTCCATTGATCTGTCAAGCGAGGATCATCAACAGAAAGATCAATCATTTCCGGACCGGTTGTCAAAGGAACATTATCCGGGACTTCATGAATACTATAGTTGACATGATGCATTGCTTTTTTGTTGTTGGTATAAAATTCAATGGCTTCAACATTGAAGGCTTGATCAAGGTCGAATGGTATTTTATACATTATAAAACGCTCAACATTATCATCTTTCAGTGCTAATGACTTTGCC
This sequence comes from Chitinophagaceae bacterium, assembly GCA_947463105.1. Taxonomy (GTDB): domain Bacteria; phylum Bacteroidota; class Bacteroidia; order Chitinophagales; family Chitinophagaceae; genus Pollutibacter. The sequence continues at coordinate 2,346 of CANHSD010000026.1, read as the reverse complement.
ATTTTCAGCGTAGTATCAGGATTCCTGTGATAGGAAGTGACACCACGCATCTTGATCAGTTTGTTGATGTTTTTGATCTCTCCATTTCCCTTTGGAACATTGTTGTCTATCCATTGAATGATGGTTGATTTTTCAGCAGCGCTCAAAGACCTGTCATTCCCATATTCAACAAAATCCGGATGAGCTTTCCATGGCGGCATGTATCCTGAGGAAATGACTTTTTTTATAAAACTTGCCCTTTTCGAAACATCCTCGTAGCTGATCAACGAAAATGGAGCAGCCTCATTGGGTCTATGGCATGGAGTACATTTTACATGCACAATGGGTGCTACATCCTGAATAAAATTGGGTATTTGAGCAGTGAGTTGGCTGCAAAGCAACGTGAAACAGATGGAGAAAAAAGAAAATTTATACATCATCAATAGTCGTTTAAGATACAACCTTGTGCCTTCACGTAAGAAACGCTAACTGCCTGCCCCAACAGGGATTGGTTGATTGCATCAAGTAAATAATGTTCAGTGGGCTTTTGCCTTTTTTGTCCGACCCCTGCCAACCAGTTGTCTATTGCCCCATGATAAAGCAACTGGCCCTGAGCATCCAACAAGAAAACTTCAGGCGTCACTTCACCTTTCAATTGCCTGGAAAGATGCATTTTTTTATCAACATACAAAGGAAAAAGCAAGTGATACTCTTCTGCAAAATTAAGCACGGTAGCGTCCTTGTAAGTGTTACCTGGCAGTATGCCCATCACTTGAATGCTGTTGCCAAACAGTTGCTTTATCTCGTTCAGGGTTTTGGTATAATTGACGGACATGGGACAATCAGGTGAAAGCAATACCAACGCAGATAATGTTGGCGTAGACTTGGTTAAATACGCTCCACCCGATTTAGGAGAAAGCAACCCTATTTGATATAGGGGAGAAGAATGATTTTTGATTTTCGATTGTGCGAAAATATTGGAATGAAAGAAAAGCAAAGAAGCCAAGATCATCGTACCATGAAACAATCCATTCTTCATGTTGACAAATTTAACGAATATGATATGTTTACGTACCAAAAAAATGCCAGTCAGTTTAAACTGACTGGCATTGATATGTTGGGAAAAAGATTATTGCTTATCCCACCAAACCCTGCCGAATGGAAGGAGTTGGTCTCCAAACTCAGTATCTTTCTTCATGTCATCAATGGCAGCTTGCTTGTTGACAAAGTTAAGATCTGCAGGAGAAGGATTACCGACAACAGCCCTTCTTGCAATGGCGAATACTGTTCCATTGATCATGATATCACTGTTGGCAAGAGCAGTAGTCCTGTTTGGCATACCGGTTCTCTTGAAAAGCGCCCATGCTTCGTTGGGTTGCTTGTAAAAGTTGATGAAAGACTGAATTGCAATTTGCTCAAGTGCCTTGGTTGCATCAAACCTAACAGTAGGATTGGCCAAGTATGCAGTAATCTGGGCATCAGAAACAGCAGTATACTCTTCTACAGCTGCAGCGGAAGCCCTTGTGTTAAAGAACTGGATGGATGCTCTTATACCGTCATTGTAAAGCGTTGAAGCTGTTTCACTTGTAATACCCCTTGCGGCAAGTTCAGCCCTCATGAAGAGCTGGTCTGCATAGGTGATAACAGGGAAATATGCTTGACCAGTTCCACCGCCAAAAGTTGGTTGGAACATACGCTGTTGGATGTAAGAAATGGTATCCATCACCAAGCTCGCATTAACCCTTCTGCCAGTGAACCATTGAGCAATTGCTGGAGTGCTTGCCCTGTCTGGGCTTACAGGAGCTCCAACAAACCTGCGTGCAGGCTCGGTTGTACCTGCAGCCAATACACGGGCTGTAATGGCAGTAGCAATGTTTGCCTGTGAATAGTTGTTCCTGCGGTAAAACAGGCCAAGACGAGGATCTGTGGTAGTCCACATGAAGTTTACAGTAGGTTCTGGAGCCCTGAATCCTTCTGGGTTCCAGTTTCCACCTGCGGTGAAGCTCTGGTGTGCAAGGTAAACCCAGCTATCGTCATTGGAAGACATCAGGTTCGATGCATCAGCCACACACTCTTTTAAAATGGTGGTTGCTTTTGCGTTGTCTCTCTTCAACATACGCATGGCTATGCGCATACGCAGTGCATTGGCAGCCTTGGCCCAACGGGTATTGTTACCAGCATAGTACTGATCATAATTTCCCAAGGTGATTTGGTTGCTTGCACCCGCTTTCAGTGTAGCAGAAAGGGTTTTCAACCTTGCTTCCCAAGCATTGAAAAGAGATTGCTGGCTTTCCCACTTTGGAGTGAATGTACCACCATACCTAGAATCAAATGCTTCTGTATAAGCAATTGAACCATTGATATCCG
>CANHSD010000025.1 GCA_947463105.1 Chitinophagaceae bacterium | reverse complement strand
TCTTTGCCACGCAAAATCAAAACTATGGCATTACAGGCTGGCATTGTCGGATTACCAAATGTAGGAAAATCAACCCTATTTAATGCACTTAGCAGTGCAAAAGCACAGGCAGCGAATTTTCCTTTCTGCACCATCGAACCCAATATCGGAGTTATTACGGTTCCCGATGACAGGCTTATTGAACTCGAAAAGATTGTAAAACCGCAGAAGGTGGTTCCAACCACCGTTGAAATTGTTGATATCGCCGGCTTGGTCAAGGGTGCTAGCAAAGGCGAAGGACTGGGAAACCAGTTCCTCGGCAACATCAGGGCTACTGATGCCATTATTCATGTACTCAGGTGCTTTGAGGATGACAATGTAATTCATGTAGATGGTAATGTAAATCCGGTGAGAGACAAGGAAGTTATTGATACCGAACTACAATTAAAAGACCTTGAAAGTGTCGAGAAAAAATTATCCAAATCTGAAAAACTATCCAAAAGCAGTGATAGGGAAATATTGAGAGGAATTGAAGTGTTGAGGGCACTTAAAGATCATCTTGATCAAGGCAAAAATGCCCGAGCCTTCGACATATCTGAGGAAGAAAAAGATAAATACATCAACGATATGTTTTTGCTGACCATTAAACCGGTTGTATATGTATGCAATGTTGATGAGAAAAGTGTTGTGAGTGGCAACATTTTTACTGAACAAGTTAAGGAAGCCATCAAACTTGAACATGCTGAAATTCTTTTTGTGAGTGCCGCCATTGAAAGTGAGATAGCTGTAATGGAAAGCTATGACGACAGGATGATGTTCCTGACTGACCTTGGTCTTTCTGAAAGCGGTGTGGTGAGGCTGATCCGATCAACCTACAAATTGCTCAACCTCGCTACCTATTTTACAGCAGGTGTTCAGGAGGTACGCGCATGGACCATTACAAAAGGAATGCTGGCTCCACAGGCTGCTGGCGTTATTCATACTGACTTTGAAAAAGGATTTATCAGGGCTGAAGTGATTGGATATGCGGACTTCACCACCCTTGGATCTGAAGCAGCCTGCAAAGAAGCCGGCAAAATGGCCGTACAGGGTAAAGATTATATTGTACAGGATGGAGACATCATGCATTTTAGGTTCAATGTTTAAAGAAGTTCTGTTCCATTAAAATGCACAAAAAAGACCGGCTCATTTGAGACCGGTCTTTTTTGTTAATTACTGAAATTTATTGTGGCATGAGTACCTGGTCAATTTTATGGTATACACCATTGATGGCATGTCTGTCAACAGCAGTAATTCTTGAATAGCTTGGGTTTCTTGCACCTCTTACACCCTGGGTTGCATCAACTGTCAACAATGGGGCTGTAGGCAAAGAAGCAGACAGAAGCGTTGGTACAGGTGTAGCAGCAGTTGGGAGATTGGGAGAAAAGGCACGACCCATCAACACATGATAGGCAACAATTCCTTGAACTGTGGAAACAGGTAACAATCCGAAAGATGATGGAGTTACTGGCAATCTAAGTGATGTAAACAATGCCATGAATGCAGCATTGGTTGGCGCCATTATTGTAAAGTTGGCCAAAGGATTGACAAGATAATCCTGGAAGCGTGAACCAGCTGGTACACCAGTATCAGCCCTGAGGATGGCAGCAACAAGGTAGGACATATCAGTCTCTCGAGAGATTGTGTCCAATAAAACCCTTGTAGGAGGTGCAACAACTGCAGCTGTAACATGGATAGCACCATTGGCTGCATCAACATCTGGGGTTACTACCGGTATATTGTTGACCCAAACCCTGTCTCCCCTTCTGGAAGGAAAATTGCTGAACCGCACCAATGGATTGGTATTCGGTGCAGGAATAATGAAAGATGTAGGCATTTGGACATTCGGGAAAGAAGTGGGAACGGAAGATGACATCAACTTACGACCTGGAATGACATGGTACTGAACAATGCTTGTAACAGATGCAGCTGGAAGTGCATTGATAGCAGCCAATGGGATACCAGACGCGATGAATGCAGCATCACTGGGTGCAAAAACAGTGAACTGATTGTTTATGTCAGAGACAGCTGCCAGCATGCCTGCTTTTGTAACCGCTGCCCTCAGGATTGTAAAATTAGGATTGGTCGTAAGAATGTCACCAATCGTGCTACCAACAGGTGTTGAAACAATAGGCATAGCGGCTGGAACATCCTTGTTACAAGAAGTTGATACCACCACGACCAGCATGATCAGTGGAAGAATAAACTTGAAAGAATTGTATATTTTTTTCATGATATTTTTTTTATTTCAATGATTTGTACTGGCAATTAGAAAATGTTATACCCGAAAGATACATAGTACAAGCCACCAATGGAAGGATTGGCCAGTGCAGTGATATAGTATTGGTTTAACAAATTGTTCGCACCCAATTTTAAGACAGAATTGACGGCAGGCAACCTGTAACTGATCTGTGCGTCAAGAACCTGGTAGGCAGGAACGTCTCCATTGGCAAGATCACTTTCATAATAAAAGGCTGATTGGTAGCGATAAACGAAATTGAACCCAATGCGTTTGCTTTTACCAAAACCAGTGTTACCGAATGTTGCATTAGCCCTGTACTTTGGTGCATTGAAATAAGTAATATAGCCATTAGGAACTTCACCCAGTTGATCAGAGGAGAAATTCGTATTCAGGTAAAAACCTTTTTTAAATTTATACTCCAATGAAATACCATATCCTGAAGTTTTTACAGGAGTAGGTGAATTGATGGGGAAAGAAATGATTCTTCTTGTAGCGGCATTGATAACATCTGCAGGGCTTGGTGTACTCCTGATGGATTGTGCTACGATGACACGTGTAATGAAATCCTGGTAATTACCAAGATATCCATAAACATCTACCAATAATTTTGATTTGGCAAGCAGTCCACGGTAACCTAATTCAAAAGAGGTTACAGCTTCAGGATTGAATTCAGGAAGGTCCTGAACTTTCAGCTGGCCTGCTCCAAGCGCAGCAACTGAGTAAACTGGATTGGTAGTTACTTTATAAAAGTCTTTCATCGCAGGTACACCACCAGAGAGGATTGCTCCACCCACTGCAAGGTTGATGTATTGCTGTTGTGTTGAAGGGAATCTATAGGCAGTTTGATAAGAGAACCTCAAGTGATTGTCTTTAGCCACTTTAAAGAGCATGGTAGCCCTTGGGGTGAAACGACCTTTGAAGTTTTCATTTTTATCAAATCGACCAGAAACGGTAAACTTGATAAGGTCTTGGGCAAAACCTTTGGCAAGTTGGACGTATGCACCGTATTCGTTGATAGGAATTTTGTTTGCAGAGTCTGCAAACAAAGTACCTTCTGAGTTCAATAAAAATCTCCTGAAATTACCGCCAACGAGTACTTCGGCAAATTTGCCCGTCAACTCACTGAGGTTGTATTGACCTTCAACAGCATAAAGATTGGTTCTGTCAATCAATCTACCTCCACCTTTTGAGATGGGCCTTAATCTAATGGCATCATACAATGATTGAAACTGTGCACTTCCTGCCACAGGCCTTCCTACATCTGCAAGAGAACGTGCAAGATTATGGGCATCGGTATGAGACATACCATTCAACTTTCCACCGAGGAAAGCTTGTCCATATTCAGTATACCACTGAGGCGAAGCCTTCCATGCTTCATTAAACAAACGGGTTGTAATAGTGGTATTGTAGGCCTGACCAGCATTTTCCTGAGTTGTATAGGCCCTCAACATCCAGTTCTTGTGCTTGAATTCAAGTTTGTACTGACCCAATTTTAAATCAAGAATCGAGTAACGCTCACTTCCAGTGTAAACAGTATTTCCAGTACCCCAATTGGCAGAAAGGATTGCTTCAATGGAATTGGTAAGCTTATAGTTCAAAGAACCACCCAATTTGAAATTGATGGTGTTAGGATTGGTAACTTCTTTTTCAGAATATCCCGTTCTTGAAACCAGGTTTGGAGAACCCGTCAATGTAGAGATATAGGGGGCCAAAAATGGAGCCTGACCAGCGATACCATTGAGAACAAGGTTCAAATCAATATTGGTTTCGTCTCCGTAAACATTTAAACCGTCATAGTTGGGATCAGTACTGCGTGTTCCAGGAGTAAATTTATTGAAATTGCTTCCTGCTGCCCTGTTAACGTTTCTGTTGTCTGCAGCCAACCAGTCTTTCGCCTGAATGATACCAGCAGTGAATTTGTATGCAAACCTGTCAGAAACTTTTTTGGCATAACGCACATCCCAGTTGTAATATGGTGCTGGATCACGGTACTTACCGTCTGTATGCATCATACCATTCTTCATTTGGAATGAAAGGCCTTGGTATTTGAAAGGATCTTTGCTGTTGATCAGCAAAGTACCGTTCATACCACCTGGCCCATAGAGTGCCGAAGAGGCACCTTGCAAAAGCTCCATGCTTTCAACATCAAGTTCGTTGAGTGCGGCTATGCTTCCCACAGAAAAGTTCAAACCAGGTGCCTGATTGTCCATTCCGTCTACAATCTGGGTAAATCTTGTGTTACCACTTCCAGCAAAACCTCTGGTGGTAACTGTTTTAAAGGTTAAGCTTGAAGCCACCATATCAACACCTTTCAGGTTGGTTGCCATGTCAAAATAGTCAGCCGAAGGTGAATTTCTTATGGACGCAAGGCTTACGCGTTCAATAGAAACAGGCGATTCAAGGATTTTAGTTGGCGTTCTTGTGGCAGAAACAACAACCTCCTCTCCAAGAGTCGAAGAAGGATTTAATGTAATGGATTTCATTTCACCAGCAGCAGCAACACTTACTTCAGTGATGCCAAAACCAATGGAAGAAAAAAGAACGGTAACAGGAAATTTGGTTTTTGAGGGTAAACTGAGTCTGAAATTCCCTTTGTTGTCGGTAAACGTTCCATTGGAATTTCCCTTTAAGGTAACAGAAACTGAACCCAAGGACTCCCCTCCAGAAGCGCTCTTCACATTTCCAGTTATAATAACATTTTGCGCGTTAACAATAGCCGGCAGCATCATCAATAGGAAAGCTGCAAAGCAAGCTAATCTTTTCATAAGCAGTAGTTTTGATCAAATTTGGGGCCAAAATAGGCATTGTTAATATCATTAACAAATTTTGAAACAACTAAAAAAGCCTAATGTTCATCCTGTTTAAAGTTGGAAGTTTCAGCCACTGAATCTAATTTAGTGCCATGAACCAATTTAACTTTCCTTCCCAAACTACTTTTTACTCTGGTAAAGTGAGGGATGTATACACCATACGCAACAAATATTTGGTCATGGTGGCCAGCAACAGGATATCCGCTTTTGATGTTATTTTACCAAGACCCATCCCCTATAAAGGACAGGTTTTGAATCAAATAGCAGCATATATGTTAAGTAATACCAAAGATATTTGCTCCAATTGGCTCATGGATGTACCAGCCCCCAATGTATCGATTGGTCATCTTTGCACCCCTTTTAAAATAGAAATGGTGGTCAGGGGTAACCTTGTTGGTCATGCCTGGAGAACCTACCAGACAGGCAGAATAATTTGTGGTCAGGCAATGCCCGATGGACTCAAGGAAAATGACTTTTTCCCAACTCCTTTAATTACGCCTTCAACAAAAGCTGCTGCAGGCCATGATGAGGACATCAGCGAAGAAGAAATTATTACACAGGGGCTGGCTACAAAAGAAGAATGGGAAGTACTTAAAAAGTATACTTTCTCTTTGTTTGAAAGAGGTAAGTCAATTGCTGCAAAACAAGGGCTTATCCTGGCAGATACCAAGTATGAATTTGGAAAACTTGGTGATCAAATAGTGTTGATGGATGAAATACATACGCCTGATTCATCGAGGTATTTTTTTGCCGAAGGATTTGAGGAACGACAATCCATGGGGGAAAGGCAGCTTCAATTAAGCAAGGAGTTTGTAAGAGAATGGTTAATGGCCAATGGATTTATGGGGAAAGAAGGACAAACTGTACCTGAAATGTCTGATGAATGGATTTCAACCATCTCAGGAAGGTACATTGAATTGTATGAAAAACTAATTGGCGAGCCCTTCACTCCTGCTGAGATCGCTGATCATGAAACATATGAGAAAGTTGTCGCTGCATTGAATGCTCTGCCTTAAGGTTATTTTTTTTCCTTGGAAATTGCGTTCATCCGCTGCTTGGACTTGTTGAATATATTTCTTCCTTTGTTCATACCTTTTCTGGCTTCCTTCTGTTCCAGTTCTGGCAACTTAATGATTTCAAAGCATTCCTCACTGCAACATCCACGGAGGGCACTCTTGCATGTTTCACACTGAATAAAGAGCAAATGACAGCTGCTGTTATTGCAATTCACATGTTCATCGCAAGGGTTACCACAAATATGGCAATGGGAGATGATATCTGCTGTGATGCGTTCCCCTAGCCGCTCATCGAAAACGAAATTTTTTCCTATGAAATTATTTTCCAAACCATGATCACGGACCTGGTTGATATAGTTGATAATTCCACCTTCTAAGTGAAAAACATTTTTAAATCCCTTGTGAAGCATCCATGCACTTGCTTTTTCACATCGAATTCCTCCGGTACAATACATGATTATTGTACGGTCTTTCTCTGTCTCAAACATGTCAGAGGCCATGGGCAACTGCTCCCTGAATGTATCACTGGGTATTTCGATCGCATCCTTGAACCTTCCCACTTCAAATTCGTAATGATTGCGCATGTCAATCACCATTGTGCCTGGGTCTTTCACCATTTCATTGAATGACTGAGCGTCTACATAGCGTCCTTTATTTTCCATTGAAAAAGCTGGGTCATCAATACCATCAGCTACAATTTTCTTTCGCACTTTGATGTCAAGTACATAAAAAGCATTGCCTTTTTCTTCTACTGCCTTGTTCAACCGCAAGCCATATAAGGCAGGAAAACTGTATAGAAAAGACTTCAGTTCTTCAAAATGATCTACAGGACAATTGATCTGTGCGTTGATGCCTTCCTCTGCAATATAAATGCGTCCAAAAACACCCAGTTGATTGAGTTGGAGGTACCATTCATCCCTCATTTTTGCAGGATCCGGAATAGTAAAATAGCAATAAAAAGAAACTGTATTCTTTGGTGTAGGGTCATTTTGTGCCCTTTCCTTCAAGACTTGTCTTGAAACCCTGTTGTGAAGTGTTGCCATAAATGATTTTAATTCCTTGAGCTATTGGAAATTCGGTTGCAGGCCGAACAAAATCCGAAACAGGACAAAAATACTTAAAAGGTTTGATGCCTTGATCAGTTATCTGTGAACAGCGAAGAGAACCCACGAATGCCAAGCCTAAATCCATGTGTTGATCCCAAGGATTGTCCGTGTCCTCTTATATAATCAATGCGAAGCAATTTGATGATATTGTCAATGCCCAAAAATAACTCCTGGTAACTCCTGTCTTTCAACAAGATCATGTTGGCACCTGTAACAAGACGCAAATTGAGTTTTTTGATGATGGGAATCTTATTGGTGATTAATCCATTGAGCTTGTATTCTGCATGCAATGTTCCATAAAATCTTTCTTTGTTGGAAAAGGCATAGAATGGGGCTACTTGAAAACTTTCCACGTAGGGAGTAGCTTTTCCAGTAAGATTACCGATAAAATGATTGTAGTCAGGCAATTCAACACGCGCTGCATGAAGAAAGCCACCTGACTGAATTTTATATTTGAATTCTCCACCAATCTTGAAGTTGATATCCCCAACCACAGAAAATCTCCATTTTCCAAACCTTGAATCATTGTCAAACAAACCGCTGATTGTCCTGGAATATTGAAAAGTGAAAACAGGTGATCTTGAAAAAGTATTGACCTGACCATCGGGCAATTCCACATACCGGGCACCTGGCCTGAACCGGAACCTGATGGAAGCTACTAGAGATTGATGGGCAACCATTGGCGCCGTTCCAGCTTCGATGGGGTAATTTGGGGTCAGGTTTTTAAATTTACCTCTGTTGCCCCCTATTGGCAATGTGTCGACATTGACCATCGGGTTGCGGTTTTGATATTGGATGTTTGCATCCATGTCGATCCCATGGCCCAAGGTTTTGAAATAACCTGCTTGCAAAAAATTTGCCTGGTATATTTTCATGTAATTGGCCCCATCAAACAGGGTTGATACGGTATTCATGATTTGAGGAATCGGATTGGCATTGTTGAACTGAAATACCTTTTTGCCCATTGAAAAGAACACACGGTTTACAAATTTTTTACCGAACCTGAAAGAGCTTGAGAAGTAAGCATTGAGTTGATGATTTGAGGTGCCATACCGCAACACAGGAGTGAAAGAAAATTGGCGTCTTCCTTTTAATCCTTTTTCAAAAGAAGCAGAACCTTGCAATACCCACCCTTCAACAGTGTTAAAACTGAGCGATTTGAGCAAGGGGTCAACAGACAAGGATGATTGCTTGTTTCTGTTGATGAAACGCGGGCCATTGATCAATACGCCCAAACCAGTGATGCGGTTCTGAATTTTATCCAGCGAGTCAAGGTATCGGGGATCTTCTCTCCTTTTTTCGAGTGAATCCTTCTTTTTGAAATCTTCGATTTCCTCTTTCACCAAAGGGATTGGCCTTGAAGCATCCCAAAAAGAGGAAGACCGCTTATTCGACAATGAGTCAAATTTCAAAACTGTTCTTCCAAATTGTTTTTTGTCAAACACAGGATCAATATCATATCTCGAATAAATGGTTGAGAAATATCCTGATGCAGCAAAACCCAGAAAGTTTACTTCGGGGAATATGGTTTGCGTGGATATCATCCATGTATCTCGGTTGATGGGGTTGTACTGTTGTTCAATGCGAATCTTGTCTGCAAATTCCAACTGAGACTCCTTATCAATTGAAAGGTTAACTGAATGAATGTTCCAGCTGTTCTCAATGATCTGGATGTAACCAGTAAACAGTGGTTCCCATTTCCGTTTGGGAATGACCTGAATCTTATTCACCTGGTATCCATTTTCAAAAAAAACACCAAGGTATTTATACCTATAGTAAGCAAGTGCACCTTCTGCAATCGGAGAAATAAACCCCCTGGGATTGAAAGTTTTGGGCAAGGAAACAATGTTGTCATAAAAGGAAATCAAGATTGGATTAGCCAATCCCAGCCCATTTGTTTGACCACTCACCCTTGTCGACTTGACTACTACCCTTACATCATCAGGTTGTCTGAAAGCGATGTCAGATATGGATTCTGAGAGGAAAATAATTTTATTTTTTGAACTGTCACCATCTTCAAAATCTACGGGTTGACCCATGAAATTATCTGGAAAATTGACCGTTCGAATCAGCCCTTTCAGATACGCCTCACAGGTATACCCACCAACCTGTGTTTGATAAAACTTACGTTGCTTGATTGCATTGCGGATGATTTCATAGGCTGGATCTTCTCCCCCTGACTTAACCTTTACCTCAGCAAGGGTAAGTGTTGTATTTTTCATTGTAAAGGTCAAGCGCATTTCATCTCCATCAACCAATGTATCAATCGCTATGGTTTCATAACCAACATGCTGAACCACAAAATGAAATTTGCCTTTTGGCAACGATATGAAGAACTTACCCTGATCATTGGTCAACACTGTCTGTCTGGTCTCTTTTACGGTGATAGAACAAAAGCCTATAGGATTCTTTGACTGATCGATAACAAGTCCATTTATTTTGGTAGCATGGGTATTGATACAAAAAATTAACAATGATATCAACGCCAATAAATATTTGCTCTTCCTCATTCAGGTTATGCTTGTCTGGTTCTATTTCTTGATAAGATTGTGCAGAGATCGTGCTGTACTGGCGGATAATCCAGATGTTAATCCACCAATCAGTGCAGTTATGAGGATGATCAGATAGGGTGAGCTATTCTTGATGACCAACATGGATATGCGTTTTGCGAGAATATGATCATTAGAAACACTGATGAAAAGTGCCATCAATCCCCAAAGCAAGAATACACCGGTAAACGCTGACAAAAAAGATAATCCCCAATGTTGAGGAATCAAAAAGCCTGTGAGCATGCCAGCAATAACAATGGTCCACCAAGGAAAGTAAAGGCCAAATCCAAAAGCCAAAGCAGCTGTAATGATTGCAGATACAATAAATTTCATGGTGTAGTATTGTTTATTTGGATGCGAAACTCATTTTCCATTTGCACGTGGCCCCATCTACTGCGGCAGACTCCATGAACCAAAGCTTATAATAAGCTCCCTTTGCCCATTGAGCAATGAAATTATCATAGAATTGACTGCCAGGATTGCCACTTTGTCCTCCCGGATAGACACCGTATGCATTCGTCGGACTGGTCATTTCCACCACCATGCGCCAACTTGGTCCATGGTCATGTTGTGTAGCATTGATGATGCCGTTACCACCTCCATTCATCAAACCCTCTCTACCAAAAGCCATGGCATTGGTCTTCAGCAAATGATAAACAGTGGTATTTTTGTATTGGCCCCATTCAAGCTTGTTTTCTTTCTCTAGTGATGCCAACTTTTTAGACGCTTTTTTTAGTGCAACAGTGACCATTTGGTAAAGATCTTCTTTATTGAGTGTACTGATGTTATCAATGAATTTGAAACTGCTGTCCCTTTCCAGGGCTTCCAGCAAAACAAATTTTTCTGGTTTGGCAAGCGGCATTTTATCCTGAACAAGGTCATCATTGAAAACTTCTGCATGCAGCGAGTCCCACCATGCGGTGAAACATGTTGGAGCCTTTTCCGTTGCATCATTCATCAGATTCCATGATGCAACCAATGAAAAGTATTTTTTTTCATCTGCAGACAGCTGCTCTTTGATGGCATATTTGAGCAGAATGGGACGTGCATCTTCAGCAAAAACATTATAGTTGTTGTTTTGAAGCAATTGCATATCCTGGGCCGTAATGTTGTTCATAGCAGCCAGCTTCCTGTTGATGGTAATGGCACGGTATACTTCATAGCTTCCTGGCATGAAGTATGGGTAACTGGCATCAGCTGCCCTTTGGTTGGCACTGCTGAGGTACCCTTCAACAGGGTTAAAACCATGAGGATTTTCTTCATGGGGAATATATCCCTTCCACATGTAACTGCTATCGGTTCCCGGCATTACAAAAAGACCCTGGTCATTCCAACGCAATGGAAAATTGCCTTGCTGCCAAAGGGCAATGTCGCCTGACTTTGAAGCAAAAATCATGTTCTGACCAGGTACATTGAAATGACCTATTGCTTCCAGATAATCTGTGTAATTGGTTGCGCGGTTGAGCAATAACCACATTTTGAGAATATTGGAAGTATCATGGGCAACCCATTTAAGGGCATATGCTTTTTCCTCAGTAAGATCTGTTTTGAAACTTTTATCGTACATAACTGGGCCAAATACAGTATATGCAACAGTGTCCTCTATTGTTCTCGCATTTTTGATCTGGATTTGTTCCAGTCTCCTGGTCGTTGGTTTCCAGGAGCTATCAAACCAGTATTCTTTTTTGTCCGTGTCACGGAATTGAATTTCGTAGTAGTCTTTTACATCTCGCCCGGCATTGGTAAATCCAAAGGATATACTATCATTGAATCCAATGACAACACCAGGCAGGCCTGGAAAAGAAACTCCATAGGCATTGAATGCGGGCGTTTTTAACTGGATTTCAAACCAAATGGAGGGTAAAGTAAGCCCCAGGTGTGGATCATTGCTGAGGATAGGCTTACCACTTTGGGATTTGTTTCCGGATACTGCCCAACTGTTGCTTCCATTGGATGGATTGGGTTTGAAATCTTCCACAAACTGGATAGTATCTGTTCTTTTAAAATAAAGAGAATCCGCAGAAGCTGGAGGATTGAGCACTGCAAGGGGCTTGTTGTAAACAGTACCTTTTGCAATAACCGGATATAGTGAATCAGGAAGACTTGGATAAAGTATCCTGAAGTTCTCTTCACCAAGCAACTTCAGGGCATTGGTGAACTCAAAATCCCTGTCATAACCTGCAAGCGTTTGGGTCATTTGCTTGGTGAAAAGCGCCGATTTCAGGTTATTCCATTTTTCAGGCTGATAACCCAAAAGTTTATATTCAATTGGCAACTCACTGGTTTTGAGTGAATTGATGTAGGAATTGACACCGGCAGTATAGGCATCAATGGCCGATATGGTTTGCGGATCGTTTTCCATGGCTGCCAAAGCGTTTTCGGCTGCATACACCATGCCCATCCTGCGTTGATTGCGATCAAAATTAATGGCTTTTTCACCAACAATTTCACTGACCCTTCCTGCTGCTGCATGGGTTTGGAATTCCATCTGCCAGAGCCTGAATTTTGCATGCAAATAGCCTTGTACGAAATAGGCATCATTTTCTTGCTCTGCAAAAACATGTGGCACCAGACGATCATCCAGGAATACATCAACTTTACCTTTAAGCGAATCAAAACGCAGTGATGCGTTAAAATCCTCATCAACAGGTTCTGCATTCTGCCAGACGCCTTCCTGAACACTTAAAAAACTTCCAAGCGGCAATGGAAGCACTGATCGGGTGCCAAGCACGTAAACAAGTGCAGTATTCATCAAGAGGAAAACAAGAAAAATAAAATATTTCATGGCTGTTAATCTGTAATAAAGTTAGTTACTATTCAACTGAAATGGGTGATTTCCTTGCTAAAGTCAATGGATGGAAACCTTGCAGCAAGGGACTGGGTAATTTCTTTATACTTGTTCCTGAATTTCATGTGTTCGGCCGAATCCGGGTGAAGTGGTTTGTGATGAAAGGCCATTGTGAGCTGTTCCAATTCTTTCATCACCTCTCTGGATCTTCCATTGATAGCGGCAGCACAAAACTTTTCCCAAACATAGCGAGTAGCCTGATAATTAGGATGGACCATATCTTCAGCATAAAACCGATAATCCCGAAGATCGTCTACAACCAGTTCGTAGGAGGGGAAATAATAAAGATGATCTTGTTGGCTGATTAATTTGTCAACGGTATGAATAAGGACTGACTTGCTGCGGTTGTTTTCAACAAAACCATCCCGCAAGTGTCTGACCGGGCTTATGGTGAATATTATATTGAGGTTATGGTTAAACTGTTTGAGTGCTGCGATGGTCTTGGTATATGTTGAGATGATCTCTTCAGGATCCAGCATTCTTTTTGTAAAATGAGATGCTGGCATTTTATGACAATTGGCTACAATCTGACCCCCTTGCCATTCATATACATACGCTGAGCCAAGGGTAACAATCAACCATTGTGCATGCTTTAAAAATGAATGTGCAGAATTGATTGCTTCATTCATGCGCGCTAGACTCTCTTCCTGGCTGGTGCAGCTGAGGTTGGAATGAAAATCCCAATGATTCCAAAGTCCATTTTTTTCGAATAACTCAACGGAGGATACATGTTTATTTTGAACATACCTGCCCAGGGCATTCGCAATACTTACAGGATTAAAAAGGACACCATTGGGATTTTGTAAGGCACAAAATTTTGATGCTACAAGATAATTGAACACATGATCGGTAAAACATGAACCAACAAGCAAGATTGTATCGTCAAGGTCTATTTTCTTGTTCAAAGAAGGTGGATCAAATTCCAGGCGGAAATCCATTTTGAGTATCGTTTAGGATGAAAAACCCATGCGTTGTTTGCTGGCTTCAAATAAAATAATGCCTGTGGCTATACCAACATTGAATGAATCAAAACTGCCTTGCATGGGAATAGTAATGTGAACGTCTGCAGCTTTTGTAATAAATGGCTGTATTCCCTTGTCTTCACTACCCATTACAATGCAAGCTGGCTGTTTGAAATCAGCATTGAAAACCTTGAGGTCTGATTTCATTTCTGCGGTAAAAACCTTGATATCATTCAAATGCAAAGTGTCAATCGCTTTGAGCAGACTGTTTACGCGACATACCAAAATTCTTTGAAGCGCACCAGCAGAAGATTTCATTGCTTCCTCATTGATGGCACCAATTCCTTTGTCTGGGATGATCATGATCTGTGCTCCACAGCAGAGTGCAGTTCTTGCTATAGCCCCAATATTGCGCACATCAGTGATGCCATCAAGCATTACAAAAAGGGGTACTTCTCCCCTTTGAAAAACATTGTCAATCGATTCCTGTAAATCATGAAATGATATGATGCTGTTTACGCCAATAACACCCTGGTGGTTGGCCCTGGTCATAGAATGCAATTTTTCAATCGGCACAGCATTGATAGGAATTTGGAGTTTTTGTGCCAATTGCTTGATTTCTTCAATGCCTTCCCCACCTATATTTTTTTGCAAGAAAATCCTTTCAAGCTGTGCCCCATCTCGTAAAGCTTCCAACACAGGCTGGCGGCCAATGATATTTGAACTGGGTTTATTTGTTTCATTTCTCATTTTCTAACAATTTAATCTTCATTTTAAAAACAGCAGCAACTGTTATGGAATCCGTTATTTTTCCGTCAAGCACCATTTGGTATGCCTCATTTAGGTGAATTTTTAAAACACTCAATTCCTCTGTTTCCTCTGGATCTGGTTCGCCTTGTAGCAAGTCAGTTGCAAGATAAACAATTGCCCTCTCATCGGTTACGGAGTTGGAAAGATCCATTTCAAACAATTTCTCCCAGGTTTTTGCCTGAAGCCCGGTTTCTTCTTTTAACTCACGTTTGGCAGAATCTAAAGGATCAATCCCCAAAAGACCGCCACCTTCAGGAATCTCAAGGCTGTAACTGCCGCTTACATACCTGTACTGTCCTACCATATATATATTACCCTCTTGATCCATGGGGACAATACCAATCGCGAGGTTCTTGAAATGTACAATACCATAAATACCCTTGTTTCCTGCAGGATTGATTACCTGGTCTTCTGTAACAGAAATCCATGGATTGTCATAATGATGAGTAGTAGCTAGTTTGATCCAGTTGTTTACCATGGGTGTTGTTAATGAATAAACCCTCCATGAAGGAGGGTTTACAAAATAAAAAATGGTCAATTATTTGATTCTAAAAGCTGACTTGACCTTTGCTACAAAATCAAGTTTTTCCCAGGTAAACAATTCAACTTCTACTGTTTTTGTTCCACCACCAGGTTGTGCAAATGTTTTCTTTACCATTTCGTTTTTCCTACCCATGTGTCCATAAGCAGCTGTTTCCTGGTAAATGGGATTTCTAAGTTTCAACCTTGTTTCAATGGCATAAGGACGCATGTCAAACAACGCCTCTACTTTCTTAGCAATCTGGCCATCCGTCATATTTACTTTTGAGGTTCCGTAGGTATCTACAAAAATACCCATTGGTTTAGCAACGCCAATTGCATAGGAAACCTGAACAAGCATTTCATCAGCAACGCCTGCAGCAACCATGTTCTTGGCAATATGGCGTGCAGCATAGGCGGCACTCCTGTCCACTTTGGAAGGATCTTTTCCACTGAAGGCACCACCGCCATGGGCACCTTTTCCGCCATAAGTATCAACGATGATTTTTCTACCCGTCAGGCCTGTATCACCATGTGGTCCACCAATGACGAATTTCCCGGTAGGATTGATATGGTAAGTAATGTTATTGAAAAGTTTCTGAACGTCTTTTTTGCATTTTGCCTTCACGCGGGGAATGACAATGTTGATGATATCATGCTTGATAGTATCCAACATTTTCTTATCGCTTTTGGAGAAGTCATCGTGTTGGGTAGACACAACAATGGCATCAATCCTGAGTGGTTTGTCATTATCGTCATACTCAATGGTAACCTGGCTTTTAGCATCGGGGCGCAGATAAGGCATTTTGCTCCTCTTCTCTCTCCTGATATCTGCCAACTCAATGAGGATCTTGTGGGCAAGATCCAAAGCCAAAGGCATGAGGTTTTCCGTTTCATTGGTTGCATAACCAAACATCATTCCCTGATCACCAGCTCCTTGGTCTTCTTTCTTTTTGCGTTCAACACCCCTGTTGATGTCAGCAGATTGTTCATGGATAGCAGAAAGAATACCGCAAGAATTGGCTTCGAACATGTATTCACTTTTCGTGTACCCAATTTTGGCGATGACGTCACGTGCTATCTTTTGTACATCAAGCGTACAATTGGCCTTGACTTCTCCAGCAAGTACCACCTGGCCTGTTGTTACCAATGTTTCACAGGCCACTTTGGCCATGGGGTCGAAAGCAAGGAAATTATCAATCAGGGCGTCTGAAATCTGGTCAGCTACTTTGTCAGGATGTCCTTCGGAAACGCTCTCTGATGTAAATAGATATGGCATGATAATGTTTTGGTTTATGCAAATATAATGTGAAAATCAAAGTTTAGAATAAACAACCCTGAATTTCATTTTTTTTGAAGTGTGGTTTCCACCACCAAGTACTACATTTCCCCTACAGAGATTATTGAGTGCAAAGGTTATAAATAGATCTTCATAACGAAGGCTGTATGGTGCTGTCAATCTCAGCTGAAAATTGGGGTTATTTCTGGTGATGATACCCTGTAAGTACCTGGTAAGGTTCATACTGTAAGCAGATAAGTACTGTCCCGAATTATCAGCTGTATATTTTCGTTGCCCACCAAAGAGGAATGATTCGAATTTACCATTGACAAATCCGTCAGACAGGAAGGGGTAATACTTTTTATTAGTAGAATCCAACATCTCAGCATAAAGGTATTCTGGGGTTTGAAATAGATTGGGACGTCTTCCTGGTGTAGCAACCTCCTGCATGGAAAGTTCGGCAAGATGAACCATAACATTCCCTTTTTTTTGCTTGAATTCATCCAGTCCGGGAATCCTGAGCATGGAATAAGTACCAGGGGCTGCTTGAAGATAAATGAGGCTATCTTCTCTTGGTTTGGCACCAAGATGACGTGATGCTTCACTACCAGTATAGGTCCTAACTATTTGATTGACAGAAGAACCAGGAATACCATTGTCAAAAATGAAATTCTTGAATGTTGTATCTGCATTACCCGCTTTTGTGTAGCGGTAATAAATACGCAGCTGCGTAGCCGTATCGCTCATGGCAAAACTCATGAGGGCATTGGCGTTACTTCCACTGGTTTGCGGAACCAATGCAAATCCTTTGAGGAAATCACGGTAGAGAGAATCTGACTTATATGGACTTTGACCAGTGGTGTCAATTGACAGGAGTGCCCTTGCAAAAGAATTATTGAGCCTGATGCGCAGCTGGTTGTTCAAACTTTGCCTGAAGAGAAAAAGTGAATCATTCAAAGCAGAAGGTGCGAATGTTTTGGATCCGATCAGTTCACCATATTGAACAGATTTGGTGGTAAAATAAGCTGAATCTGGTTTCAGTTTTTCTGAAATGCGGTGAACATTGATGGTTTGGAGCGCATTAGTATCTCCAAAAGTATTGGTCCATCGCAAGCAAAGTACTGCAGAATCGAGGTACAGGCTGTCAGCGACATTCTCAAAATAAAGAGGGTAATTGGATGGCTTTAACTCCATAAAAATAGAAGCTGTAGTCTTTCCAAACTGGGGATCATTGGAAATATGTCCCAAGATAAATTGACCTGCATTGCCATTGATATCTCTTCCCAAACGGGGAACGAGTGAATCTGGTGTTGTATAAGTAGAAGCAATCACTTCAAAACTAGTGTCAAATGTAATGACATTGTCAACGGCTGGAAGCAATCCTGCGCCTATATCTGTACTCTTTATTTTGGTACAATTAGAAAAAAAAGCAATTGAAAAAACAAAAACCAGGACTTTCAACAAAATTCGATATCTCACTTATTATAATTTAACGTTTCCTGACTGATTAATTATTTGTTTGCAAGGTCGCCATACAATTGTAAATACTCTGTTAAATCAGAGTCTTGATTATAGGGAATTACTTTCTTGCCTTTCACTTTGGAAAACTGGTCAATTAACACCTTTTCTGCTTCCCCATCGCCGAATGAAATGGCATCAGCATAGGTAGCAGCTCCATTGAATAAAGCTGTATTGTCAATGTTTTTATAAGGCTCCAAATCTTTTTCTTTGATGCCAACATTGATCATGCTTAATTTAAGGAAATCATCACCCAGCTTTTCCGCAAATGTATTCTGACCTATGGTGAACAATACTTTGCTATTGCTGAACACAGGTTCTTTTTTATAGGCTGTTTTCAAAAAAAGTGGAATAAGGCTTGTCATCCAGCCACTGCAATGGATAATATCTGGAGGCCAGCCGAATTTTTTAACCGTTTCAAGGGCTCCTTTGCAGAAAAAAATGGAACGAATACCGTTATCGTCGTACCATTTTTCATTTTCGTCCTGAAAAACAAATTTGCGCTTGAACATGTCCTCATTATCCAAAAAATAAACCTGGAGTCGGGCATTGGGAAGAGATGCAACCTTGATTTGGAGTGGATAATCATCGTTTTCAATAGAAATATTGATGCCAGAAAGCCTTACCACCTCATGCAGACGATGTCTTCTTTCGTTGATTGTTCCAAATCTGGGCATGATGCACCTTACTTCATAGCCAGTATCATTGGCTTTAATTGCAAG
>CANHSD010000024.1 GCA_947463105.1 Chitinophagaceae bacterium | reverse complement strand
ACATTACCTCAACTCATTCCTTGAAAAGTCAAAGCGCATGACTGAATCAGACTTCAGGCTTCCTACGGAAGCGGAGTGGGAGTACGCTGCCCGTGGTGGTCGCTCACAAGTTCCTTTCCCATGGGGTGGACCATACCTCCGCAACAAGAAAGGCTGTTTGTTGGCTAATTTCAAACCAGGTCGCGGTAACTATCCAGAAGATGGTGGAATGTACACTGTAAGGGCGGATGCTTATTGGCCCAATGATTTTGGTCTGTATAACATGGCAGGAAATGTAGCTGAGTGGACATCTTCCCTGTATTATGAAGGTGCTTATAATTTTCAGCATGACATGAATCCAGATATCAGGTGGAATGCAAAAGACAACGATCCTCCAAGAATGAAAAGAAAAGTGGTACGTGGTGGCAGCTGGAAGGACATCGGATTTTTCCTCCAAAACTCAACCAGGAATTATGAATACCAGGATACAACCAAGTCTTATTTAGGCTTTCGCTGTGTAATCGATCTTCCTCCCATGCAGACCAAGCGCTAAACTTCTTATTCCCAAACTTACTTCAATAAAAAAACATTTTATGTCATCATCCAACTCATCCTCTACATTCGAGAAATATGTAAACATTTTTGTAAGCATAGGTGCTGCTGTCGTAATTTTCGGTGCCTGGGCAAAGATTCTTCATAAATCATTCGCTGATATCATGCTTACTGTTGGTTTGTTGACAGAGGCAGTGATCTTCCTTGTTTACGCTTGGCTCGAGATGAAAAAACCGGTTACTCCTGAGGTAGCTGTTGCCAGCGGTGGCGCCAATGCAACCCCAGGTGCTGATTTGCTGAAGGAGACCATCGAAAAATATTTGGACACGGATCAACTGACCAAGTTGAACGGAAATTTTTCTAAATTCAATTCAACCGTTCAGGGTATGGCATCTATGGGTGATGTGGCTGCTGCAACATCTGAGTTTGCAGGAAAAACAAAAGAAGCAACTGCTGCCCTTACCATCATGAAAGACGCTTATGCCAACGCAGCCGGATCTGTTCAACATTTCAATACTGCAGCAGAAGGTTCAAAAGCTTTCCATGAGCAGGTACAGACCCTGACAAAGAATCTCGGTTCATTGAATAAAATGTATGAGTTGGAGTTGCAGGATTCAAGCAACCACATCAAGGCCATGAATGCATTCTATGACAACCTGATTAAGGCCAGCCAGGCCATGCAAGGTAGTGTGAATGATGCCATGAAAACACAGGAGCAGATTGCTTTGCTTGCAAAAAATCTCGGCAGCCTGAACAGTGTTTATGGAAATATGCTTGCAGCCATGCAAGGCCGTGGTTAATTGCCAGTTCACCTGAATTCTAATCTTTAAACTCATTTATCTATATGTCACTACCTAAAGAACCGAGGCAGAAAATGATCAACATCATGTATTTGGTGTTGACTGCGCTGCTCGCTTTGAATGTGTCTGCAGAAATCCTTAATGCTTTTAAGGTGGTAGACAACAGCCTGAGGGAGTCGAACAATGTTTTGTCCACCTCTACAAGTGGTATTTATACCAGCCTTGGCGAAATGCTCAAGGATCCAAAATCAGCTGAAAAAGCTGGAATATGGAAGCCCAAGGCCGATCAGGTAAAGACCATTGCAGATGAAGCTTATGGTATCTTGGAAAAGTACAAGCAAGCATTGAAAGAAGAGTCAGACCTCGACCCAACCAATGGCTCTTTCAGGGAAGACAACATTGATGCTTCAACAAGGTATTTTGATACCAAAGGGAATGGTAAACCGTTGTATGAATCTCTAGAAACTTTCAAGAAAAAACTCCTTGCGGTAGATCCTGAGATGGCAACGCAGATTGGATCAAAGCTTCCATTGAGTCTTGAAGTTCCAAAATCTGCTGCCGGAAATATTTCTACTGGAGACAAGGTCAAGGATTGGGTCAACAACTATTTTCACATGACGCCAACCATTGCGTCGCTGACCATCCTCAGCAAGTTTCAAAACGATATCAAAAATTCAGAAAACCTGGCAGCTGCTTTTTGTATCAACCAGGTGGGTGCTGTAAAGTTGATCATGGACAAGTTCGAGCCATTGGTTGGAACAAGTTCTACTTATCTGATGCCCGGTGAGGAAATGGTAGTAACTGCTGGCCTTGGCGCTTTCAACTCTAATGTAAAACCTGTTGTAAACATAGACGGAGCGAGCATTCAGGTCAATGCCAATGGCGTGGCTGAGAAAAAATTCAATGTTGGAGGATCTGGTTCCAGGAGCATGAACGTTAGTGTAAGTTTTGTTGATCCCAATACCGGGGAGAACAAAACAATCTCAAAGAAAATTGATTACACTGTTGGTTCTCCTTCAGGTATTGCCGTATCTCCTGATAAAATGAATGTGTTATACATTGGTGTTGACAATCCGGTTACCATCACTGCCGGAGCAGGAAGTGAAAAGGTTTCAGCGCAGTTCAGCGGTGGTAGCATTTCAAAAGTTAGCGGGAACAAATACATTGTAAAGCCTGGTTCAGGAATGTTTGGAGAGCATACCATAACTGTTTTGGTAGAAGGAAAATCTGCAGGCAAGGTTACCTTCCGCGTGAAGCAGCTTCCCGATCCTGTGGCCTATGTTGGAAACCTCAAGCCAGGCAATGTTCCATCGGCTTCATTCAAGGCCATGGGTGGTGTAATTGCGAAGCTTCAGGATGCTGAATTTGATGCACCTTTCGAAGTGGTAAGCTACAAACTTGGGGCAGCAGGAACTGGTGGTGATTTCGTTCAAATCGATAACCGGGGGTCCAGGTGGATTGGAGATGCCGCCGGATTGGTAGGACGTTTGAAGCCAGGTTCTCTGGTAGCCATTACCGATATTGTTGTCAAAGATCCTGGAGGGAAAACAAGGGTATTGCCTACCAGCATTACCTATATTCTTAAATAAAGTATTAAAAAAAGTCTGCAATGAAAATATCTTC
This sequence comes from Chitinophagaceae bacterium, assembly GCA_947463105.1. Taxonomy (GTDB): domain Bacteria; phylum Bacteroidota; class Bacteroidia; order Chitinophagales; family Chitinophagaceae; genus Pollutibacter. Next base: position 15,531 of record CANHSD010000024.1, on the reverse strand, counting down.
ATTAAAAGGGTTGTTCTTGTTTTGTATGTCTACACTCGTTGTATGTCAGGGTGTAGAAGCACAAACAAAAAAGAAGACAACAACCCCTCCCAAAAAGACTGTTGCAAAGCCAGCAGCAAAAAAGCCGGTTGCCAATACACAGGTGCTCGATGCCAGTGTTACCCCCATGCCGGTAGATACAGTAAAGCCTGCTCCACCGCCACCGCCCAAGGATCCATTTGCATTTGATTCTGTGCGAATGTCCCTGCGATCTGATGCTGCAGTTGACAGGAACCTGGTTAAAAGCCGCACACCATTGGCCTACGAGCATATCCGTGAGGATGATGCTTGGTACCGCGAGCGTGTATGGAGGGAAATTGATATCAGAGAAAAAATGAACCTTGCCTTTCGCTACAAGGCAGAAGATGACAACGGCAACCAGCGTTTCATCAGCATACTGCTTCGTGCAATTAAAAAGGCAGATGTAACTGCTTTTGATCCTAATGTTGACGATCGCTTTACAACTCCGATGACTGTGGCCAAAGTAGGTGAGGTGATTTCAGGAAGATGTGATTCTGTTCAGGTAATTGATTGGGCAAAGGATCCAACCGGTTCAAAGGGGATCATGAAAGATTCTTTGGTGTGCAAGGAGTTTAATCCTGATGACATCATGAAATTCCGTGTAAAAGAAGAGTGGGTTTTTGACAAAGAATCTTCAAAGATGGTTACCAGAATCTTGGGTATCGCTCCCATAAAGACCTACACAGATGATCAAGGCAATGTATTGGGTGAATCTCCGATTTTTTGGGTATACTACCCAGACCTCCGCCCAGTGCTTGCTATTTACGAAGTATACAATGGAAAGAATTTTGGAGCCAGAATGAGTTGGGAAGAACTTTTCGAGAGCCGTTATTTTACGAGCTATATTGTAAAGTCTACTATGGAGAATCCTTACGACATGTTCATCAAGCAGTTTATCAAGGATGATATCATGAAATTGCTTGAAGGCGAAAATATCAAGAACAAGATCTTCAATTTCGAGCAAGACCTTTGGTCTTTCTGATTGACTTACATATTTTTAAAAGTGGGCTGGATTTCCAGCCCATTTTTATTTATGGGAATGCCTGTCAATTTCTCCCGATTTTCGGAAATATAAGGGGATTTTTCATCTCTATTTTTATTTACTGAAATGCCTGGCAATCAGGGTCGCTTTCTTGCTTCCAACAAGTTCAGTCAATTCCTCGATTGTGGCAGTACTGATGTTCTTGACAGACCTGAAGCGGTTGAGCAGCTCGTAGGCAGTTTTTTCACCAATCCCGTTGATCCCTTCCAACTCATTTTTAAAGGTTCCCTTGCTTCTTATTTGCCTGTGGAAGGTGATTCCAAATCTGTGTACTTCATCTCTGATGCTTCGGATAAATTTCAGAACATCACTGTTGAATTCCAGCTTCAAAGATTCCTGATCACCTGGAAAAAAAATCTCTTCAACATTTTTTGCCAAGCCTACCAGGGTCATTTTACCTGACAATCCCAATTCCTGGATGGCTGCCATGGCTGACCCCAGTTGCCCTTTACCCCCATCTATGATAACCAGTTGAGGCAGCGCTGCTTTCTCTTTGATAAGCCGCTTGTACCGCCTGCCAACAGCTTCTTTCATGGTGGCAAAATCATTGATGCCTTCAACCGTTTCTACCTTGAAATGCCTGTAATCATTTTTACTCGGCAGCCCGTTTTTAAAACAAACCATGGCAGAAACAGGGTAGGCCCCTTGGAAATTGGAGTTGTCAAAACATTCTATATGGGTAGGCAATTGATTGAGCGAAAGGGATTCCATTACCTTGGGCAGCAACGCCTCGTTCACATAGTCGTTCTCTGCAAGGTGCAGCCTTTTCTTCCTGTTGATTTCTGTAACAAGGTAGTCTGCATTGTTTTGAGCCATCTCAAGGAGCTTTTTCTTGTCTCCTGTTTTGGGAATGGTCAATTGATGGTTTTCAAAACCAAATTCAATGTTGACAGGAATAACCAGTTCTTTTGCATCACTGCTATAAAGGTTTTGAAAATAAATGATGGCTTGTGAAAGAACCTCTGCTTCCTCCTCTTCAATCTTCAACCTGAATGCATGTGTGCCCGAATTGGTGATGGTGCCATTCCTTACTGCAAGAAAGCTTACAATGATTTGATCGTCGGCGGTGGCCATGGCAAATACATCTAGGTCTCCCAAGCGCGGACTCACCACAACTGATGAAGACCTGTAATTTCTGAGGGAATTGATCTTCTGTTGCATCATGTCTGCCTTCTCAAAGGCCAGTTCAGCAACATACTGCTGCTGTTCTTTTTTGTATTGTGCAATGATTCCACTGAGATTTCCTTTCATGACATGCCGGATTTGTTCTACTCCCATGGCATATTGATCAGCCTGCTGCAATCCAACACAGGGCCCCTTGCAATTGCCCAAATGGTACTCCAGGCATACTTTGTATTTCCCTTTCTTGATGTTGTTCTCTGAAAGATTCAAACTGCAAGTTCTGAGTGGTATATGTTGTTTAATAAACTCTAACAGGTCCCGCACTTTAGCGGCGGATGTAAAGGGACCAATGTACTCAGACCCATCGTTGATTTTTCTTCTGGTCAAAAACACCCTTGGGAAATCCTCTTTTTTGATGACAATGAATGGATAGGTCTTGTCATCTTTGAGTTCAATATTATACCTCGGCTTGAACTCCTTGATAAGGGCGTTCTCCAGCAACAATGCGTCATGCTCGGATTGTACGATGGTAAATTCAATATACCGTATTTGCTTAACGAGTTCATTTGTCTTGAAAGAATGATTGCTTTTGGTAAAATACGAACTGACGCGTTTCCTGATGTTTTTTGCTTTTCCAATGTAGAGGAGGTTCTGTTGGGCACCATAGTATTTATAGATACCGGGTGCATTGGGCAGTGTTTTCTGGATTGTTGTAAAATCAAATTGTTCCATCCTCAATTGCCTATGGCCCAGTTGTATCGTTCAGTAAGGTTGTTCAACAATTGGCCTTGGTTGTAGTAACTTGTATTTACCATCAGTTCAGTGGCTGCTGTCCAAAGGATTTTTCTGATCAGCAGTTGTTCCCCCTCCTTGTCTTGTCTTTCAGCAAAAATGCTTTTTATTTTATTGGTGCCGGCATCAATGTTGAGCTCAATTTTTCTGATGGGGAGGGCTGGTTCTTCAGTGGTATACCCAATTGAAATATTGCCCAGGGCTGCATCTTCCAACACCAGCTCCTTATAGTTATTTTTATGTTTTTTTTCCTGAAAATCAATGCCTATCAACTGCATGGCCAAGGTCCTGAATTCTTTTTTATCTACCACGGCCGTTTCAGCATTTCCAATTGTTTCTCGGGTGAGGATGATGGCAATGGGAAGGGAATCAATTTGCGCAAGTTCCTCCTCCAAAAATGCATGGATAGGGAAATGATTTTTCTCTTCACTTGACTGATTGCAAGCGATAAAAAAAAGCGACAACAATGCGTAAATGAATCTTCTAATCAGCATCATCAGACAAAATTACGAAGCTGTTGAAGATTGAACTATTTTATTGTTTTGATGACCCCAACCTTGATGCCAAAATCCATCAGGTTTTCCTTGATGGGATATTTTGATTTGAAACTGGAGAGCATCTGGTAACGGAATTGTGGCGCTATGCTCCATTTGAAGCCGCCTTTTTCCATGTTGAGATTGGCCTCAAGCGCAGCATTCATGTTCCATCTCCTGTTGAGTGAGGGCTCTTTGGCATAATGCTTCAAATCTGTAGAGAGGAGATAAGAATAATTGGCAAAAACATAGGTAGGTTGGAGAGTGGAGGCAACAGAAAAATTCAGTTTCCTTGTTCCTGCAAGCTCATAGTCAATGCCAATGGGCATAGATATCATGTAATGCTCATTGCGAAGGGTAGCATGAGAATAGCCACTGTTGTTGCTGTAAAACGAAACAGCACGGATCGGGTAGCTGCCAAATGCATAGTTATTCATGCCATAATTGGCAATTTCTGGTACAGAACTGAATGCCTCAATTTGATAATGGTTGTAATTGGCCTGAAGACCTGCTTTGAAGTTTAGTTTTTTGGAAAGGGGATAGAACATGGCCGTACCAACTTCAAAGCCCATCCCTGGTTTGTGGGAAACGGCGTCCTTTACATTCCTCGCAAAAACTGCATTGGTACTCAGAGAAAAAACGCTGTATTGATAGATAGATCGTGAAGCTTCTCCTTTCAGTCTCCTGTAACCAATGGTTGGGCTTGCATAGATCTGCCAGCTTGCATTTTTCTTTATTTTTTTGGCTTGTTCAATCACCGTTTCAATTGCAGCGCCTATTGAATGCTTCTTTTCTTCTTTGGGTACAATGTTCTCCTGACTTTTATCGACCAATGTTTTTTGTAGTAGTGTTGGGAGCTCCAGGTTTTCAGGCAGTTGAACAGTCAGGTCTTTTTGCTCAGGAGAGGCAAGCTCTGCAAACATGCTCATGTCTTTTTGACCCTGGTTGTTTTGAAAAGCATTGTTTGTGTTATGTGCAGTACTGTTGGGATTTGTTTCAGGGTATGCACCCGCAATTGTTGCGATCAAATCCCTTTCCATAAACTTGGCCGCAACCTGCCCCAGCGGTGAACTTGCATAAGAAGCCTTCTCTTTGTTGACCACAATGGCGGTGGTGGTACCAAACAATAGAAACAAAACCAGCAGGGTATACCTGAGGGTCCTGTTGGGGTGCAATTCCTTATGGATATTGTTCCACACACGGTCAGAGGGATAGAGCAGGTATTGATCTGATCTTTCCTTCAGCAGGTCTTCCAATTCATCTGTTGGTTCTTGTCTCATGTTCACCGGTATCTGTTGGTCTATTCCTGTCAAACGATCCTGACGGGAGAAAACCATTTTTTCTTTTCCTTGGGTTGCTGGATGATTCTCTTGTTAACAAGGAGTTCTTCCAACATGCTTTTTGCCCTGGTATACTGCGAACGGCTTGTGCTTTCCTCGATGTCCAGCAATTGTCCGATCTCCTTGTGGGAGTAACCTTCAATGGCATAGAGATTCAAAACCGTTCTGTATCCAATGGGCAATGTTCTTATTGTCTCAACAATTTGTTTGGCCTGAATGATACTTGGAATATAATCCTCTCTGATGACGATATTTCCAGCATAAGCAAGATCAACATTGTCGTTGAATTTCTTGTTTTTCTTGAGGTGGTTGATGCAGGTATGAACCATGATGCGAAGTATCCATCCTTCCAGCGATCCGCGTTTTTCAAACTTGGTGATCTGGCTGAATACCTTGATAAATCCCTCCTGCAACATATCCTCTGCATCTTCACGGTTTTTAGCATAACGATAGCACACGGAAAGCATTTTAGGACTGTAGCGTTGATACAGTTCTTGCTGGGCCGAAGCATCATTAACAATACAACCTTGAAGCAGCACCTCTTCTGTCATGAGAATCAATAAATGTTCTCTGAAAATAAGACAATTTTCCAATTGGAGGTGCTGCTTCAGGGAATTCTTTTGCTGAAATTGCTAAATGATTGATTTACAGATTTAACCGCAGGGTGATAATCCCATTCCTGCCTGGTGCTGAAAAGCCGGATGCAAAATACCGGTAATTGAGATCAAAGATGTTTTCTAGCCCTGCATGGATGCCCAGTCCTTTGTTCACCTGCAAACCTGTTTTCAGGTTGAGGGTTTGCCAAGCAGGTGTTCCTTTGGCAGTGGCATATTGGGCATTGTCTTCACCATCAGCATTGTATTGGTTAAGTTTTTTCCAACCATTGAACAGCATGGTCAATTCTGCGTAAAATTTCTGGTTGTCATATCCCATGCTCATTTTCCCAAATGATGGTGGGATATGATCAAGCGGCTTGGTGCGCACCTTGGATTGAACCAGTGCATAGTTTCCGTTGGATTGTAATAGATAAACAAGACTGGATTTGCTGGGATCGGTCCTGAACCTGCCCTTGGTGAAATTAAAGGTAGAATTGAACTTCCAGTTTTTTCCTGCTTTTACAGAAAGCCTGATATTGCCACCAAGGATATAGGCTTGATTTACATTTTGGCTGGCAAGCACCTGAGATTGAACTCCATCGTAAAGGATTGAATCCTTTCCATTGAGTCTGAATGGAGCCTTTATGATGGCATTGGTAAAATCGGTATAAAAGGCACCAAGCTCAAATTCAACTGCTTTTCCGAGGGCATTTACCAGCTCTGCATCAAAACCATGCGTGAATTCAGGTTTCAGGTTTGCATTGGGTATAACCACTTGTCTGGCTGCAGTGCTTGACTCAAAAATTTTAGCAAGGTCATCAATGTTCGGCGCCCTGAAGCCAGAAGCATAACCAAATTTGATTCTGGTGCTTGTCGATGGCATGTAGACCATTCCAATGTTTCCGGTGATGGCGGTATTTTTTTGTACAATATTCGTAACAGGCAGAGAGAAAAATGAATTGTTGATGATAGTCGACTTCAATGCAATGTATTGAATCCGCAGGCCCTCATTCAGGATCCATTTTTGACCCTTGAACTTGTGAATGTGTTGGGTATAAACGGCAAAATTATTCATCCTGTTTTTCCCATCGGGGTACCTGCTGTCAACGGGTAGGATGCTATTGGTTAGCAAATTTGTTCTGCTGGCAGTAGACTGTAGGTTATTCAGCTGTAGATCAATGCCAGTAGTGATTTCGTCTTGTTTTAATTTTTTTCTGGCATCTATCGTGAGGCCGACAACGCCCACCTGTTCAATTCTTTTGTCAAAGCGATCATATCGTTTGTACTCCCTTGTTATTCTGCTTTCTTCGATGGATTGATAGCTGAGTGTTGCATTGTATTCATTGAAAAAACCAATCCTGTTGTTGGCAGAAAAATTATAGGCGAACAGCGATCTTTTTTGTGGGCCATAATACCAGGAGGCAAACCTTAATATACCAGCCCGGGTATCTTGAAGGCGATCATACCTTGGTACATCTGAACTGTTTGAATATTGGATGTTCAATCCATGGGAAGTCTTGGCATTGGGCTTGTACAATAATTTTTGTGTAAAGTCGGTTTGTTGATAGCCGGAAAACTTTTGTATGCGATCATTGTTGTTTTTCACAATGGTATCTCCTGTTATTCCATTGAAGGGTTGGATATAGAATGGCCTGGTGCCAAATCCTTCGAATCCTTTCATGTCTTGCTTTCCGATTTTTGAATCACCAAAATCGCTGCGGGTAATGCTGGTGAGTAATCCGAATTTTTTCCAGCCAATGCTTACATCACTATGTATGGTGTTTTCTGTGTTTGCTGATGAGTAACGGCTGAAAAAATTGGCACTGATTTTTGTTTTTTCATTCTCTTTGGATAAAACAGGTTGTTTGCTGATCATGTGAACGGCACCACCAAGCGCATCACTGCCAAACAGGGTTGAAGAAGGCCCTTGCAGGAGTTCTACACTTTCCAATATGTTCTGGTCAACCGTGATGATGTTTTGCAAATGCCCTGACCGATAGATCAGGTTGTTCATGCGTACGCCATCAACAACAAACAATACACGACTGGCTTCGAAACCCCTGATAACAGGGCTGCTTCCGCCTTGCTGGCTTTTTTGAACAAAGACATTTCCGGTAGACATCAACAGGTCGCCCATGTTTTGTGCATTGGCCTTCTTGATATAAGACGAAGAAATGATGTCTATTTTCTGAACAATGTTTTTTTTCTTCTCTGCAAACTTGTTTCCCGAAACTACTATTTCGATGAGCTCTTTTTGTGCACTACTATCCCTCGTTTGTTGCGCATGCACAAGGGAAATTAGTCCCATACACATCAACAGCATGGCCGACTGGATCATTCCAATTTGTATTCGGATCTTGTCTTTCATCAGTCCACCAATACATCTCCTGTCATTTCCGCAGGAATGGGCAAGCCCATGAAATGAAGAATAGTGGGGGCAATATCGCCGAGTTTACCTGGCTTTACTACTCCTTTCCATTCTTTGTCGATGATAAACAGCGGAACAGGGTTCAGGGTATGGGCAGTGTTGGGGCTGCCATCCTCATTTTTCATGAAGTCGGCATTGCCATGGTCTGCTGTCAGGAATATGGTGTAATCGTTTTCAAGTGCTGCTTCCACGACTTGTTTGACACATGCATCTACTGTTTCTACCGCTTTGATAGCGGCTTCCCAGATGCCTGTATGTCCAACCATGTCTGCATTAGCATAGTTGAGGCAGATGAAGTCTGCTGTTTTCGCGTTTATCTCAGCAACAATTTTCTCGGTCAACTCATGTGCACTCATTTCAGGTTGAAGGTCATAGGTGGCTACTTTTGGAGAGGCCGCCATAATTCTTTTTTCCCCTTCAAAAGGAATTTCCCGGCCACCGCTGAAAAAGAAAGTAACATGCGGATATTTTTCTGTTTCGGCAATCCGGATCTGGGTCTTGCCATGAAACTCCAATACTTCCCCTAGGGTATGGGTGAGGTTATCATTCCTGAAGATGACATCCACATGCTTAAATGTGCTGTCATACTCTGTCATGGTGGTATACTCCAGTGGAAGTTTATGCATGCCGAATTCAGGGAAGTCTTTTTGCGTCAACACTTCTGTAATTTCCCGGCATCTGTCCGTTCTGAAATTGAAGGATATCACTGCGTCATCTGCCGCAATGCTAGCAAGGGGTTGATTGTTTTCACCGGTGATGATGACGGGTTTGATGAACTCATCTGTGCTGTTTTCTGCATATGCATTTTTAATGGCATCAGTTGCGGAGCTGGCCAATGTGCCCAATCCATTGACCATGGCATCATAGGCCAGCTTTACTCTTTCCCAGCGCTTGTCTCGGTCCATTGCATAATATCTTCCAACCACAGTGGCAATTTTACCTGCAGAGCCTTTCAAATGCTCTTCAAGGGCAGCAACAAAACCAAGACCACTCTTGGGGTCGGTATCCCTGCCATCAGTGAATGCATGAATATATACAGACGACAATCCTTCGGCCTTGCAAAGGTCTGTGATGGCCCTCAGGTGCGATGTATGGGAGTGTACTCCACCATCACTGACCAGTCCTATCAGGTGCAACTTTTTATTGTTCTTTTTTGCATACTGTATGGCATTGAGTAAGGCTGAATTCTGTTGAAATTCACCTTTGCGAATGGCCACATTGATTCTTTGCAATTCTTGGTAAACAATCCTGCCTGCTCCCAGGTTCAGGTGTCCAACCTCACTGTTTCCCATTTGACCATCTGGCAAACCAACTGGTTCGCCACAGGTAACCAATGTTGAATTCGGGTATTGGGCATATAGGGAGGATACAAATGGCACATGGGCATGTTGGATAACATCACTTTTTTCAACCGCTCCATGGCCCCAACCGTCCATGATCACGAGGATACATTTTTTATTTTCCATCCTGCAAAATTACTTCATTTCATTTTATCTTCATCCAGGATATGGGCTTGCTTAATTGCCGAAAAGCATGATTGCGCAAGCCCATTCCGGTTAAGCCATTAAACGCATGAACATGAGCAAGAAAAAAGACAATGGATCTTTTATGGTGTACAGCACCAATCCTGATTTTAAGATAGACGAGGATGCGTTGCCGGTTCAAACCTTGGCCCCTCAGCAACAGTTGTTGAGGATCACCCTGGAAACCAAACACCGTGCAGGCAAAACAGTTACCCTTATCACCGGTTTTGTTGGTAAAGAAGAAGACATGGCCATATTGGGAAAGCAGTTGAAAAACCAGTGTGGGACAGGTGGGTCTGCCAAGGATGGAGAAATTATTTTACAGGGGGACCACAGGGAAAAGGTGAGGGGCTGGCTGCAAAAAAACCAGTACAAGACAAAATAAAAAAAGACAGGCCAGGGGCCTGTCTTGAAGAATATGTGCAGTTAACTACTACCAATCCTGCTTTGCTGTTCCAGCTTTGATGGCAGCAAGTGCTTTTGCTTCACCAAGAAGAGCTGTAAGCTTGTTGCCCTTGCCATCATTTCCTTTGGCGATGTATCCACCTTTTGCAGTTTTGCTGACAACTGCATCAAGGATGGGAACATTTTTTTCCTTTGTTTTGACATTGTAGGCTGTGAGCATGTTTTCGTTTGCCATGTTGATTGTTTTAATTGTTAGTAAAGAAAATTAAATATCGAGTTTCGCGTATTTAGCGTGTGATTCAATGAATTCCCTTCTGGGTCCTACCTCATCTCCCATGAGCATACTGAATACCCTGTCGGCCTCTGCTGCACTTTCAATGCTTACCCTTTTGAGCGTTCTTGAACCAGGATTCATGGTGGTGTCCCAAAGCTGGCTTGCATTCATTTCTCCAAGACCCTTGTACCGCTGTACGTTTACACTGTCCTCTTTCCCTGCACCAAGGCGCTCCACATAACCCTTTCTTTGTTCCTCATTCCATGCATAGAATTGCTCCTTGCCTTTTTTCACCAAATAAAGGGGCGGTTGTGCAATATAAACATATCCCTGTTCAACCATTTCCTTCATGTAGCGGAAAAGGAAAGTCAGGATAAGGGTTGCGATATGGCTACCATCCACATCGGCATCGGTCATGATGATGAGCTTGTGGTAACGGAGTTTGGAAAGGTCAAGGGCTTTGGGATCTTCTACCGTACCAATTTTTACGCCAAGGGCAGTAAACATGTTCCTGATTTCCTCATTGTCGTAGATCCTGTGTTCCATTGCTTTTTCAACGTTGAGGATTTTTCCCCTGAGTGGCAGAATGGCCTGGAAGTTCCTGTCGCGACCCTGTTTGGCCGTTCCTCCTGCTGAGTCACCCTCAACAAGAAACAATTCACTTTTTGTTGGGTCGCGCTCAGAGCAGTCAGAGAGTTTTCCTGGAAGTCCACCTCCTGACAAAACGGTTTTCCTTTGGACCAGTTCCCTGGCTTTTCTTGCGGCAGCCCTGGCCTGTGCGGCAAGAATAACCTTGCTGATGATATTTTTGGCATCCCTTGGATTTTCTTCCAGGTAGGCTTCAAGCGTGCGGGAGACGGTTACGTCAACGATACCAATCACCTCAGAGTTACCGAGTTTGGTTTTTGTCTGGCCTTCAAACTGTGGCTCAGGAACTTTTACGGAAATGATGGCCGAGAGACCTTCCCTGAAATCATCACCTTCCACTTCTACTTTTGACTTTTCAAAAAGTCCCAATTTCTTGCCGTATTGCTGAAATACCCTGGTGATGGCCCTTCTGAAACCAGCCACATGGGTACCCCCTTCAATGGTATTGATGTTGTTGACGTAAGAGAAAATATGTTCGTTGTAGGAGTCGTTGTAATTGATGGCCACTTCAACCGCTACATTGGATTCTGCATCATGCGCTTCCATGTAGATGATGTTGGGGATCAGTGAGCTGCGCTTTCCATTCCTGTCCAGCATCTCAACAAACTCAATGATTCCACCCTCACTGAAGAACACCTGTTGGTAATGATTGCCTGCCTCATCCAGTTCACGGAGGTCATTCAATGTGATGCGGATGCGTTTGTTCAGGTAAGACAATTCACGAAGCCTTCCTTCCAGTATATCTTTGTTGTATACACTTGCAGTAAAAATCGTGGTATCGGGCCAGAAATGGACCTTGGTGCCAGTCGTTGTGCTGCTGCCAATTTCCCTTACAGCATATTTAGGCGCACCGCGCTCGTACTCTTGTTCAAAAGTCTTCCCATCACGGTTCACCGTTACCTGCAATGTGGTGCTCAGTGCATTTACGCAACTGACACCCACGCCATGCAAGCCTCCTGAAACCTTGTAGGTGTTCTTATCAAATTTACCACCCGCATGCAGTACGGTCATGACCACTTCAAGAGCACTGCGTTGTTCTTTGTGGTGCATTCCTGTCGGAATTCCCCTTCCATTGTCCTCTACGGAAATGGAATTGTCCTCATGAATATTGACGATGATGTTGTCGCAATGGCCTGCCAAGGCTTCATCAATCGAGTTGTCAACTACCTCATACACAAGATGGTGAAGTCCTTTTACGCCAATGTCACCAATATACATGGCGGGTCTTTTTCTTACCGCCTCCAAACCTTCCAGCACCTGAATGCTGTCTGCGCCATAACTGTTGTTGGGTTGTTCTAAATTTTCATCAATTTCCGTGCTCATAGTTAACTTCTACCTCTGGTTTTGTATTTTGATTCCCCGGTCTACAAATCTACTGAAATTAAGGGGGCTTACCTCATTATCAGCCGTAAAACAGCCTTTCTTTTTTAAGATGATTTCCACATATTCATTACCGTTTTTTGACAAAGCATTGGACCTGAGGTCGGCCAGAAGGCCTATCTTTGCTCTTCGATGCCAGATAATCTCACCATACCCCTCAAGATGATGTCAGAATGGAACCATTTTGAAGGACTTCCAGCCTTGTTTTCAAGAGAAAAGAAGATCCCTGGCTCCTGGCAGTATGCCATCAGGCGACATCCACAGGGCAGTTCCCTCGGGGTGGATGACCATGGAACCCTGGTCTACCATTATGACGAGGTGGTGGAAAACCGCTACCTCGAGCTCCGGTTCTGCGTGAATGGCCAGACCTTTTGCAAAGAACCCAATGCCAATTGTGAGGAATGCAAACTGAACCGGAATGCCCAGTGTGTTGAACAAACCGGCACAATGGACCTGCTTCAGTTCAGGTTTGAGCCCCTTCATCTCAGCAACCTCATCAAATCAGAAGGAACCAATCCCGAAGCCGACGCCATCCTTAATTTTCGCTTCAACCATACCTTCAGCAAGCCTATTTCAATTTCTGGAAGAATCAGGCATACCCTTTCTTCCATCCTTAATCACCGGTATTCCGATGCCGTTGAAAATATTTTCATCAATGCCCAAACACAAATACTCCTGCTCTATACGCTAGAGTCTATGAGTACCATCAGGGAAGATGAGGTTCCTGCCTGTAAATTTCTTGCCCATCAAGACGAAAGGGAAAAGATCATCAAAGCAAGGGAAATCCTGCTTGCGCATATCTGCGATCCCATCACCATAAGGGAGCTGAGCAGAAAAGCGGCCATCAATGAATGCTATCTCAAAAAAGGATTCAAGGTGATGTTCGGGGCCACCATTTTTGATTTTTACCAAGACCAGCGGATGGAACATGCCAGGTACCTGCTCTATGAGAAAGGCTTTACTGTATCCGAGGTCTCTGCACAGCTGGGTTATTCCTCCATTTCGCATTTTTCTACCGCCTTCAAAAAACATACAGGCCTCAAGCCCTGTGAAATGTTGAACAAAACAACCTATTCCAAGCGGTAGTTTTTGTTTAGGCTTTTGCCCTAAAATTATCATTGGGTTCAATCCTCGTCACTGAATTGTCATAATTCAAAGCAGCCTTCTCATCTGACAATTCCATGATAAATCTTGGCACCAACTGAATCAGTTTTGCACCTGATTCTAGCTGCATGAGGATTTTTTTTCAAACAATGTTTTTGTTGATGACCACGGTGTCCTTTGCACAGCGGGGAAATGATTCTTCCAGAATAAACCTGGATGAGGTGGTGGTGACGGCTACAAGGACCCCAAGGTCAATGGGGAATATCGCCATACCCGTCTCTGTTGTTTCTTCCAAAACCCTTTACCAGAGCGGATCACTTCGGTTGAACGATATCCTGGCTGAACAAACGGGTATCCAGGTGATTGATAATTTTGGAAAAGGAATACAGGTGCAAGGACTTTCATCAGAATACACCCTTATTCTCATCGATGGAGAACCATTGATCGGCAGAACAGCCGGAGTCCTCGACCTTTCAAAAATTACCGTCAAGAATATAAGGAAAATTGAAATTGTCAAAGGGCCATCTTCCAGCCTGTACGGGTCAGAAGCCATGGGTGGGGTCATCAATATCATCACAGATCGTGCCGGTCAGAACAAGACGGACCTGGGATTGCGCTACGGAAGGTTCAATACGGTGGATGGCAACCTCAATTTTTCAAGAAGGTTCAACAAAACAGATCTTGCTGCATCGTTGAATTACAACCAATCCAAAGGGTACAGCCTCAAGCCCAATGCAGTGCAAAAAACAGTTGAACCTTTCAGGCGGTCAACGCAAAACCTGAGCGTACACCAGCAATTGGGCAAACAATGGAAAGCCGGCGCTTCCTTCAGGGCCAATGCAAGCCATATCGACAACACCATCTTTGTGCAGAACCTTGGCACCACCATTGCTTCAAAGGGTTTTGAGAAGAACGAAGAATATAATTTCACGCCATACCTTCAGTTCAACAAGGAGCAGAAAACAAAATCAATCCTGCGCGGATACCTGACAGGGTTCAATGCTGTTCAACAGTTGGCTGTAAAAAATGCAACTGGAGGCTATGATGACAGGTTCAAACAACTATTTGCAAGGGTTGAAAACCAGACAGACTGGCAAATTAACAAGGATGCCGCATTCACTGCTGGCGCAGGTATTGTGCGTGAAACAGTAAGGTCCAATCGCTATGATTCTGCCTCAACGTTGCGGAGCAATACCATTGCCTATTTTTTTACACAACACGAACAAAAAATTTCCCCTAAGCTCACGTTGATTGGGGGATTCAGGTTTGATGCCAATCAGGCCTATGCATCTGTTTGGAGTCCTAAATTTGCATTACAATTCAAGCCGTCTGAAAAGCTTAAACTCAATGTTTCATACGGTCGTGGTTTCAAGGCGCCTGATTTCAGGCAGTTGTACCTGAACTTCACCAACCTTGCTGCTGGTGCGTATTCCGTGTTTGGGTCTGAAGTGGCGGTTAGTGAAATAAAAAGGCTCTCTGCAGCTCAATTGCTGGACCAGACCACTGCACTTGCTGGAAGCTTGTCTGCATTGAAACCAGAGGTTTCTGGTGGATTGAATGCAGGCCTTGTTTATACCCCGAATGCATCCTCACAGTTCACTGCAAACATCTTCAGGAATGACTTGAAAAACATGATTGTTACCGACGTCATTGCCTTCAAGAAAAACGGTGGCCAGATCTACAGTTATTTCAACCTCAAGCGTGCACTTACCCAAGGACTTGAACTGGGCGCCCAGCAAAAAATTGGCCAATGGATGCAGCTCAGTGCAGGATATCAATTCTTGTATACTGCAGACAAGGAAGTCCTTCAATCCATCAAAAAAGGAGAGATCTTTCAGCGTTCGCTATCCAATGGTCAAGCCTACCGGATGAGCCTTTCAGACTATGGAGGATTGCCCAACCGGTCCAGGCATACTGCCAACCTCAAGGTTAGTGCAGAAAATGCCAAAGGATATTTTTCCACCATCCGATTCATTTACAGGAGCCGGTGGGGAACTTCAGACCTTGATGGGAATGGGCTCATCAACAGGTCTGATGAATATGCAAAAGGACATCTGCAGGTCAATACAAGCATCGGGCTTCCATTGGATTCCCATTGGAAATTCATGGCTGGCATAGACAACCTGTTCAACTACAAAGACATTCAGTTCCTTCCCGGAAATCCAGGAAGGACGGGCTACATAGACATACAATTCATTTTTTAATTTCCAATAAACAAGAAGCAATGAGAAGTTCAAGGATCATCGGAAGTGCAATGTTAGCATTAGTTGTTTTTCAGGCTTGT
>CANHSD010000023.1 GCA_947463105.1 Chitinophagaceae bacterium | reverse complement strand
CTTGAGTGCTTTGAGCACAGACCATTCCTGTGCGGAGGAATCCAGTTGATCAAAATGATTTTTTGCATAACCAATGCGCAATGTTTTTACATCAGTTTTGCTGTTGTAATTGAAAGCAGCATTAACTGCACTTGCATCTTTATTGTCTGTTCCATGGATAAAGGCAAATACAGTTGCCGCATCTACAGCAGACCTGCAAATAGGACCCACCTTATCGAGGCTCCAACTCAATGTCATGGCACCGCTTCTGCTTACACTACCAAAGGTGGGCCTCAGCCCTGTTGCTCCACAGGTATGGCTTGGAGATATGATGGATCCATGCGTTTCTGTGCCGATGGCAAAAGGAACCAATCCGGCCACAGTGGCCGAAGTAGACCCCGCAGATGATCCACTGGAGCCTCTTTCAAGGTTCCATGGATTTTTTGTCCTGCCCCCAAACCAATAGTCTCCCATGGCCAAAGCCCCCAGTGTAAATTTTGCTACCAGTATAGCACCAGCATCTTTCAGTCTGGTATATACATATGCATCTTCATCGATGGTTTGATTCTTATATGGTGCTGCACCCCAGGTTGTTTTTGTCCCCTTTACAGCAAAAAGGTCTTTCAGTCCATAAGGAATACCATGGAGCGGCCCACGATCAATCCCTTTGCTCAGATCTTCATCGGCTTTCATTGCTTGTTCCATTGCAATAGACGCTGTCAGGCTAACTGTACACTGAAGGGTATCTCCAAATTTTTTTAAACGGTCAATGAAAAAACCTGTCAATTCAACAGCAGTAATTGATTTGTTGCGCAGCAATGAACCAAGGGCATGGATGGAATAAAATGCCAACTCATTTCTGTTTGCGGGGAGTTGGATTTTTTTATCATACTTCCATTTCAGTTTTTCTTGTTTGACGGTTTCTGCTGTCAGGCGCTGTGCCATGCTCATGGCGATGCTGTTGTTCAGTGGCAGCGCATGTATTTTTTTATAGTCGGCGATATTGTCCTTCAGGTCTGGTATCATCATTTCCACTTCCTTGTCTGAATATTTCAGGTCAAGCAAATTGGCCATCCTGTGAACATCAGCAGGCTTGATGCTGTCTTGGGCCATGCAAATATTTCCGATCAAAAGGGTCAATGCAAAAAATAGTCTTATCATGCTAAAGGCTTTGGGTCTTAACAAGGTGTACAATAAAAAGTTCTTTGCTGCTACTCATTGAGCAGTTTATCTCATTTCCCTTTTGATGTAGTTAGCATAATCAGGAATCGTGCAGGTGTAGGATTCATGCATCAAGGGTGAGGTAAGCAGGAAATCTGCAGTTGCACGGTCACAGGCAAAGGGGATGTTCCAGGTTACTGCCAGCCTGAGCAACGCTTTGATGTCTGGGTCATGGGGTTGCGCTTCCATGGGGTCCCAAAAAAAGATCAACACATCCACCTGTCCTTCAGCAATCAAGGCACCAATTTGTTGGTCGCCACCAAGTGGTCCACTGAGCAGTTTTTTGACAGACCTGTCCAACGCCTCCTCAATCAAACGCCCGGTGGTGCCCGTTGCTAAGAGCTCGTGCCTCGTGAGCGCTGTTTTGTTATATACCGACCAATCTATAAGTTCTTTTTTTTTGTTATCGTGTGCTACGAGCGCAATGCGTTTTCTTGCACCCAGGATTCTCTTTTGTTCCATGTTGTTATTTATCAGGGTGAAAGTAAATAAAAAACCGCATCCTTGCGGGATGCGGCCTCTAAACAAAAAGCACCAACTGCAATTATGATGCCTGAGCTTCTTTGATTTTTTCCCTGATTTTTAATTCAATTTCATTCGCCATTTCAGGATTGTCAATCAGGAGTTGTTTTACACCATCACGGCCCTGCCCCAACTTATCGCCATTGTAACTGTACCAGCTACCGCTTTTGTTGACGATGCCTAACTCTACGCCCATGTCCAGGATCTCTCCGGTTTTGGAAATGCCTTCTCCGTAGATGATGTCGAACTCAGCAGAACGGAAAGGTGGAGCTACCTTATTCTTTACAACCTTCACTTTTATACGGTTACCAATCGCCTCATCACCATCCTTGATTTGGGCTGCTCTGCGGATGTCGAGACGCACAGATGCATAGAACTTGAGGGCATTACCACCTGTTGTTGTTTCAGGGTTGCCAAACATGACCCCGATTTTTTCACGGAGCTGGTTGATGAAAATACAGATCGTATTGGTTTTGCTGATGGTGGCGGTCAATTTCCTGAGGGCCTGGCTCATCAAGCGGGCATGCAATCCCATCTTGCTGTCACCCATTTCACCTTCCAGTTCGCTTTTTGGAACAAGTGCCGCCACTGAGTCAATGACCACCACATCCAATGCTCCTGAAAGGATCAACCTGTCGGCGATTTCCAATGCCTGTTCTCCATAGTCCGGTTGAGAGATCAGCAGGTTGTCAACATCCACACCCAATTTTCTTGCATAGGCACTATCAAAGGCATGTTCTGCATCAATAAACGCGCACATCCCACCTTTTTTCTGTGCTTCAGCAATGACATGCGTAGCAAGAGTGGTCTTTCCCGAACTCTCTGGTCCATAGATTTCTACGACCCTTCCTTTTGGCAATCCACCAATCCCCAGTGCGCTGTCGAGACCAATTGAACCTGTTGAAATCACTTCAATTTGCGCCTCCCCTTTTTCATTCATCATCATCACACTTCCCTTTCCATAATCCTTCTCGATCTTGTCCAGCGTGAGTTTCAGCGCTTTTAATTTTTCTGAATTTGACATAGCTTTAAAATTTTGAGAAAGTAAAGATAGGGAGATTTGAAATAATAAACTAATATTTTTAGCATTTTTTCCACTAAAAATATTAGTGTTTTTCTCGTTTTGGAATGGTGTTTTCAACAAAAAACCCTGCTATTTAGACAAACAGCAGGGTGTACATGAGAAAACAAACAAGAAAGTCCGGCAAGCGACCGGTGACAAAAATCATTATAAATATAATCATAATAAATTGATATCAAGTCAAAATAATTTACACACGAGATGGTTAGTTTTGACCATAAAATCAATCCACATGAGGAAATTCGTCGGCTTCTTATTGTGCACAGTGGCTCTTGCGCAGCCAATCTTTGCCCAGGTTCCCGAACCGGTTAGGCTTCCCAATGGTTGGTCGCTTTCTCCTTACGGCAGAAATTTCCCCCTCGGAGACCTGCCCCTGAACATTGCGCTTTCTGCTTCAGGAAAGAAAATGGCCGTTACCAACAATGGGCAGAGCCAGCATTCCATTCAGTTGATTGATCCTGCATCAGAACAGGTGCTTCATACACTGGTTGTTCCGAAGGCCTGGTATGGATTGGCTTTTACCGAAGATGAAAAATTCCTCTATGTTTCCGGAGGACACGACAACCGCATCAATAAATACGATGTTGCTGAGAATAAACTGGTCCTGACCGACAGCATCCTGCTGGGCAAACCCTGGCCCAATCGTGTTGGCCCTTCCGGCATTGCTGTTGATTCCCGCAACAAAAAGTTGTTTGTTGCCACAAGAGAAGACAGCGCGCTCTATACCATAGACCTGGTTTCCAACAAAGTCATCAGTCAAGTATCCATTGGTGCAGAGGGATATGGCTGTCTCCTGTCCAGGGACAGGAAATTTGTTTATGTTTCTGTTTGGGGAGGAGACCGGCTCTTGAAGATTGATGCAAATACCGGTCAAATAACCACATCAACCCTTGTTGGCGATAATCCCAACGAGATCATCCTGTCAAAAAAAGGCGACAGGATCTTTGTTGCCAATGCCAACGACAATTCCGTTTCGGTGATCAGCACTGCAACCATGAAAGTAACAGAAACATTGAACGCTGCCCTTTATCCGGATGCACCAAGTGGATCGGCTTCCAATGGTCTGGCCCTTTCTGCGGATGAAAAGCGCCTGTACATTGCCAATGCAGACAACAATTGCTTGGCCGTTTTTGATGTTGAAGAGCCTGGCGAAAGCCGCGCCATGGGCTTTATCCCCGTAGGTTGGTATCCCACCAATGTGCGCATTGTCGGCAAGAAAGTTTTTGTGAGCAATGGAAAGGGCTTCACCTCCATGGCCAATCCCTTTGGTCCGAATCCGGTGCAGAAAAAGCAGCAGGTCATCTACCAGAAAGGCGATGCCGCCAAGCCCAAGGACGTGCAATATATTGGCGGACTTTTCAAGGGCACGATGAGTATTTTTGAGGAGCCTAGCACCAGCCAGCTTGCCACCCTCTCCAAAGCGGTGTATACCAACACACCTTATACAAAAGAGAAAGAAACCCTTGCATCTGGAGAGCCCGGCAACCCCATACCGATGAAGGTTGGCGATCCTTCGCCCATCAAACATGTATTTTATATTGTAAAAGAAAACCGGACTTATGACCAGGTCTTGTCCGATATTCCTGGTGGAAATGGCGATACCAGCCTTTTGCTTTTTGGAGAGAACATCACCCCCAATCAGCATGCCCTTGCCAAGCAGTTTGTTTTGCTTGATAATTTTTATGTGGATGGAGAGGTCAGTGCAGACGGGCACAACTGGAGCCTGGGAGCCTATGCCACTGACTACCTGGAGAAAACCTGGCCCACCAATTATGGAGGGCGTGGCGGAGACTACAATGCTGAGGGCACCAAAGAAGCGGCCAACAACAAAGGCGGTTTTGTTTGGAACCTGGCGCAAAGGCATGGGGTCAGCTACAGAACGTATGGAGAGTTTGCCGATGATTACAAGGCCAATATCCCGGTGTTGGAAGGACATTTCTGTCCCTATTTTACCAGCTGGGATGAAACCGTGCGCGATACCACAAGATTCAACCAATGGAGGCGGGAGTTTGACTCATTGTTGGCCAAAAAGGCCGTGCCGCAATTGAATACCTTGCGATTTATCAATGACCATACCGAAGGAACCAGCATTGGCAGGCCAACCCCCTTTGCTCATGTGGCCGACAATGACCTGGCTGTTGGCTTGTTTGTAGAACACCTGTCCAAATCGTCGATCTGGAAAGAGACGGCCATTTTTATTGTAGAGGATGATGCACAAAACGGACCCGATCATGTGGATGCGCACCGCACCACGGCCTATGTGGCTGGTGGTTTTGTTAAAAGGGGTTTTGTGGACCATACGCCCTACAGCACCTCTTCAATGCTCAGGACCATGGAATTGATTTTGGGCCTGCCCCCCATGTCTCAATATGATGCAGCCGCCACTCCAATGTGGAGAAGCTTCAGCAAGACGCCTGATCTTTCCGTTTTTCATTCCCTTCCCGCCAGGGTGGATTTGAATGACAAGAATGCAAAGGTCAATGCCCTTTCCAAAAAGAGCATGTCTTTTGACTTCAGCAAAGAAGACCGGGTCAACGACCTTGAGTTCAGTGAAGTGATTTGGAAGGCCATCAAGGGAGAACACAGCACAATGCCGGCGCCCAGAAGGAGTGCCTTTGTGCGCACCATTGAGTCGGACGAAAAATAGGAGTCCTTGCTGTTGTGGATTATTAATGGAGACGAATTGCTTCGGAGAAATTATATTTGTGTTTCAGTCAATACCAATTAAAATTCAAAAAGATGAAAAGCAAATTCTTTGTTCTCCCTCTGGTGATGGTTGTTACACTGTTTTCTTGTGTAAGCTCCAAAAAATTTCAGGCACTTACAGGAAAATATGGTGACCTCAACAATCAATTGATTGCAGCACAAAAGGAAGCAAAGGCATGCCGTGATGAAAAGGCCGAGGCCGAGCGCCAGCGTTCCATTGCGGACGCACAGCGTGAAGCGCAGATTGGGTCATTGAAAGACCAAATTGAATTCCTGAAGAAAAGCAGCAACCAAACCCTGAAGCAGCTGGAAGACCTTTCAGTCATTTCTTCTTCTCAGGCGGAAAGCATTAAAAAATCTTTGGACAATATCGGATCCAAGGATGCCTATATTCAAAACATCCAATCTGCCGCCGCAAGAAAGGATTCCATGAACATGGCCCTGGTGATGAACCTCAAAGGTGCCATCGGAGACCTGAACGATCAGGATGTAAACATAAAGGTAGACAAGGGCGTAGTATATGTTGATATTTCTGATAAGGTCCTTTTTAAAACCGGCAGCTTTGACCTTGGCGACAGGGCCAAGACGGTGCTTGGAAAAGTGGCATTGGTTTTGAAGAACCAGCCCGGCATTGAGTTCATGGTGGAAGGACATACAGACAATGTTGCCATGAAAGGCGACAAGGACCTGATGGACAACTGGGATCTCAGTGTGAAGCGCGCAACAACTATTGTTCGCTTGCTCCAAAAACAATATGACATGAACCCTGCACAAATGGTTGCAGCAGGTCGTGCAGAATTCCGCCCACTGGCAGACAATTCAACTGAAGCAGGTCGTGCCGCCAACCGCAGGACACGCATTGTTATCTTGCCTCAGTTGGATCAGTTCTTCAAGTTGCTGGAGAAGAAATAGTTGAGCTTGCCAACCAGCGGTTGGTAAACCTGCCGAAGGCAGGTGGGTTGAAGAAAATGATAATCATTAATAGAAAAGGGCTCATGCAGTAATGCTTGGGCCCTTTTTAATGTCTTGTGCAACCGATTCCATGAATTTCAGTATTTTAGTCTCAAATCAATTCTCATGCGTTTACGTACAATCCTTTTTGCCGCTGTTTTCACTACTCAGTTTTTTTGTCTTGCTGCATTTGCACAGCAAGATCCAATGGTTGCCGCCATCATCAAAGAAGCCAGTGAAAATTCGCAATTGAAAAGAATGAGCCATGAATTGATGGATGGTGTAGGGCCGCGTTTGGTTGGCTCTACTAAAATGGTGCAAGCCAGCGATTGGGCCATTGCACAGTATCAGCAATATGGTATATCTGCGAAAAGAGAAAATTATGGCACCTGGAGAGGATGGGATCGCGGCATTACACATGTAGACATGATCAGTCCCTGGACAAAAACCTTGGAAGCCACACAATTGGCTTTTTCACCATCTACCAAAAAAGCAGTAAAGGGAGAAACAATCATTCTTGCTGATGTAGCCGATTCGGTTGCCTTCAAAAAATGGTTACCCAATGTAAAAGGAAAATTTGTGTTGATCGCAATGCCCCAACCTACCGGAAGACCAGATTACAACTGGAAAGAGTTTGCCACAAAAGCATCCATGGATAAAATGGTGCAGGAAAGAAGAGATTTGACTGAAGCCTGGCGCAAACGCATCAGCAAAACAGGTTACAACAGCCGCACACTTGCTACAGCACTTGAAAATGCAGGAGCTGCGGGCATTTTGGGAAGCAATTGGAGCCAGGGTTTTGGCGTAAATAAAATTTTTGATGCCTACACCAAGAAAATTCCAACCATTGATGTGATGCTGGAAGATTATGGCTTGTTGTACAGGCTAACTGAATCAGGTGTTGCTCCAACAATCAGTGTGCTTGCCAAATCAAAGGAGCTTGGTGAAGTGCCCACCTTTAACACCATCGGAGAAATCAAAGGCACAAGCAAGGCAAGTGAATACGTGATGTTGTCTGCTCACTTTGACTCTTGGGATGGAGGAACAGGCGCAACAGACAATGGTACCGGCACGATGGTGATGATGGAAGCGATGCGTATTCTTAAAAAAGTATACCCCAATCCCAAGCGCACCATCTTGGTAGGACATTGGGGCAGTGAGGAGCAGGGATTGAATGGTTCGCGTGCATTTGTGGAAGACCATCCTGAAATAGTAAACAATCTTCAAGCATTGATCAATCAGGACAATGGAACAGGAAGGATTGTTAACCTCAGTGGCTCGGGTTATGCAAAATCGAAAGACTACATTGGCAGATGGTTGAGCGCGATACCAGGAGAATACAAAGATTCCATCAAAACCAGTTTTCCTGGAATGCCCGGTGGTGGCGGATCTGACCACGCATCATTTGTAGCTGCGGGTGCTCCTGCGTTTTCATTGGGTGCATTGAACTGGTCCTATTTCAATTATACCTGGCATACCAACAGGGATACGTATGATAAAATTGTGTTTGATGATTTGCGCAACAATGCTATTGTAACAGCGATTCTTGTTTACATGGCTTGCGAAGATCCAGAACGCAGCTCAACGGAAAAAGCAAGTAATGCAACCTGGCCCGCGCCAATAAAATCAAAACGCAAAGGGGGGTTATGATGATAAATATGATTGGTTATTTTGTCCCCTAATGTGATGATCCTTAGAAACTTTAATTCTACTCAAATACCACAGGTTCAAAAAATTCTTTTTACAATGAGTGAGGGATGAGTTTTTTGTTTTGTCGATCCTTTAGCGTCCATTTAAAGGCAAATTCATTTGCTTCCTCCTCTTTATGCAGGTCTTTATCCGAGTAGTCGAGATTTTCCAGAAAAATATCTTTTTTCCCGTGTAATATAATATGCCCTGCCTCGTGAAAAAAAGTGAACCAGAAACTGTCGTTATAACTATAGCGGCCTGTGAGCTGAATAAATGGAGTATCGTTGAGCCAACGGGTACAACCGTTGATGGGTGCTTTATTGATGTATGGTGTGTGCACTACTTTCACACCTGCTTCAAGGCAAATATTTTGTAATTGACTAAAAAAGCCATCAGGATGTTTGGCCATAATAGATTTTATTTTTAGCAATGACTCTTTGAATTTCTTTTCTGAATATTCATTTGCTTTTAGTTCGGATGCTTGTAATTCACCTTTGCGAAGCCAGGCTGAAATGGCATAGAGTTCTTTGGTTTGAGCCAGTGATATACTGAAGGCTACTTTTAACTGCTGATTGCAGTAATAATCCTCCCATGCAGAATGATTAGCAAAGCCAAAGAATGCCAGTGTCTCTATTGTTTTTTCGTGAATAGATTTTACTGGAGGAAGCCAGCCTTTTTTAATCATTTCCGCCAAAGGAAAATGCTTTGCCCATGATACAGCTGCATCAATCGTAGCTTTTCTTTTGTTTCTGGCAATGTATTCATCATAGCCCCGTTGTTGATTCATCCAAAAGTTGGCAGGTATCCTGGTTACATTTTCAAATTGCACAGCCATATCGGGGGTAATGGAGCTTTCGCCTTTCAGTACTGCAATGATGGTTTTTTCAGGCTTGCCAGTACGAAGGGCAAACTCTTTTGGCCCCATTTTCATTTCGTCCAGCTTTTCAGCTAAGGTTTTACCCGGGTGTGGAACTGATTCTGGGAAATACTGATTTTCCTTGGTCATGTTTACTTCTCTTTATGATAGTTGACTACTTCTATAACTTCTACCCCTGTTATCTCCAGCCAGATATACTGACCGTGTGCATTGGCGGGGATTGGGATTTCATGCGGTGTAAATATCAGCCTGTATGGTTGATCTAAGTCGCAAGACCATTTCCCTTTGCGATTGTCGGTAAGTTCGTGGTAATTTCCGGGCAAGTGTCTTACATCTTCAAGGGTTGTGGCAAACCTGATTTGTGACAGCCTCGCCTTGATCTTCTCAGCCCGTATTTTGCCAAACTCCTTTACCAACTTTCGGTCATCATTGGCCAGCTTCCCCAATTTCTTATCTGCAAAACTAATTTTCACTGCAAAAATAGTTATTTTATAACTTACATAAAGTGTAAATTAAAACAGTTTAAAATTTTATTTTCTGCTTTTATACAATAAATGAAGAGTCGATTTTATCAACTCCCAAACATATTAGCACAAATCTGCATCACCTTTTAAATGTTATAAAGGTGTTTTCACCATTGAAGGCAGGTGTTTTTCTATTTTAAGTTGAAGCGAAGAGCGAATGTAAAGGTCATTATAGAATCATAGACTGTAATCGAAACAGGGGAGCCCGGATACTGTGCTAAAAACAATATTTGCAACAATGTTGCATATACTATATATTTGCAACACAGTTGCATATTTATAAAAACTACTTTATGTTGATAGCAGAAAATCTTTCAAAAAAATATGGAAATAAAGTTGCATTGAATAATTTGAACCTGAATATATCTTCAGGGGAAGTTTTTGCCTTGTTGGGGCAGAATGGTGCAGGGAAAACAACCACTATCAATTTATTTCTTGGATTCATATCTCCAACAAGTGGGTCAACACAAATCAATGGTCTTCGTGTTCAAGATAACCCTGTTTTATCAAAAAAATATCTTGCATATGTGCCTGAAACAGTAATGTTATATCCTACTTTATCTGGAATAGAAAATCTCTCTTTTTTCGCTGCTCTGGGTGGATTTTCATATACTAAAAATGAGTTGAGGGCATTTCTTTTAAAAGCAGGTTTACAAAATGATGCTCACGAACAAAGGCTTGAGGGTTATTCTAAGGGGATGCGACAAAAAGTTGGTATCGCAATTGCTTTAGCAAAACAAGCAAAGGCATTGCTTCTGGATGAGCCTACTAGTGGCCTTGATCCTAAAGCCTCTAATGAGTTTAGTGAAATCATTGCCGAATTATCAAAAAGTGGTGTTGCTGTATTAATGGCAACACACGATATTTTTAGAGCAAAAGAAATTGCACATCGAATAGGCATTATGAAAGAGGGTAATCTTGTATCAGTCATTGATGCAAAGTCTATTTCAGCAAATGAGCTCGAAAAACTTTATCTGCAGACAGTATGAAAAACGTTGGTTTAATTGCAAAAAATGAATTTCGCTTACTTGTAAAAGGGATGAGATTCAGGGTGTTCTGCGTTTTGGCGCTTATCTTGATTCTGCTTTCCGCTATTGGCGGCCATACATCATATCAAAGCATCAAAAGGGAGAGACAATTGGCTCAACAGGAAGTGAGATCTTCTTGGTTAAATCAAGAAGAGAAAAATCCACATGCTGCAGCACACTATGGAACATTTGTCTATAGGCCTAAATCAATTCTTTCATTTTTTGACTACGGCGTTGATACTTATGTAGGAAATAGTATTTTTCTGGAGGCACACCGACAAAATGATTCAAAATTTTCTGTTGCTTCGGAAAGTTCTTCAAATATACGATTTGGAGAAATGTCGCTTGCATTTATTCTCCAGGTTTTAATTCCGCTAATGATCATTTTCCTTGGATTTAATTTAGTGACACAAGAAAAAGAAGGAAAAACACTAAGGCTTGTTCTGAGCCAGGGTATTGCATTGAGGGAAGTTGCGTGGGGAAAAATACTAGGCTTGTTTACTGCTATAATAATTCTTGTGTTGCCTACTCTTCTCGTACTTATTTTTGTTGGTAAATTGAATATTGATCTGGATGGCCAAAAAGATTTTTATCAAAGACTTACGCTGATCAGCTTGTTTTACTTTCTATATTTCTTTCTAATTTCTGCTATTTCAATTTATGTTTCCAGCATATCAAAATCATCCAGAGATGCATTGCTTTCATTGCTGGGATTGTGGATTATGATTTGCTTATTGATTCCCAAAGTTTCAGCGAATCTAGGGGTATCGCTAAATGAAGCACCCTCTGCTTTTGAATTTCGGCAAGCAATTGCTAAAGATGAAGAAAATGGAATAGACGGACATAATCCTTATGACAAAAGATTTGAAAGGTTAAAGGATAGCATTTTATTGGCCTACAAGGCGAAGGCTGTTGAAGAGTTGCCAATCAACTTTAATGCGGTTGCAATGCAAGAGGGAGAAAAATATTCTTCCATGATTTACAATAAGCATTTCAATAATTTAAAGCAGGCGTATCAAAAACAAAATTTAGTATCTGCGTATGCTTCATTGATAAATCCATACTTAGCTGTAAGAAATATTTCTATGGCACTTTCTGGAACTGACATGCTAAATACAATAGAATTTGATCGACAAGCGGAAGTTTATCGTTTTCGGATGGTAGAATTCCTGAACAATTACTTGCGTGACTTTTCATTAACGGGCCAATGGGACAAGAAGGTTGGTAAAGACATTTATAAAAGTATTCCTGATTTTCAATTTCAAGCGATTACAGTATCTACTGTCTTGAAAAATAGTCTCATCGCTGTTTTATCTTTTATAATCTGGATTGGCATCATTTTTATTTTGGTGAGTAGATTAAATGATCAAAAGAATATTTAAAATGAAAGTATTTAGATCGATTTTATGCTTAGAATTAAAAGTATTATTTAGGAGTAGTATTTTTAAATACTCGGCAGTATTCTTTATTATCATTGGCAGCTATTCAATATTTGTAGGTAAAACAGTCATAAATGAACAAATTAATACAATTGAAAAAGCAAAAGCCCTGAGTACTGAAAAATTTGAAAAATTAAAAAGCACAATTGATCAGGATACGCTGCCTAATGTTGTAGGAAATCGATTGTCTAGGTTGGTATACAATAAGCCTACATCGTTGGCTGCACTTTCAATAGGCCAAACTGATCTATTGCCCTACTTTATCGATCTAAAATATTCTGCGTTAAGTAGACAGATATTAATAGCACAGCCAACTAATCCAGAAAAGTTAATGGTTGGAAATATCGATTTGACATTCGTCTTGATTCAACTGCTTCCGTTGTTTATGATAGCGCTTGGATACAATTTACTTGCTAGCGAAAAAGAAGCTGGAATACTATCGGTAATGCTATCATTTCCAATTACAGAAATGAAATTACTTATCTATAAAGTATTTTTCAGAATACTTATCGCATTATTACTTACATTTTTCTTAATAGCCTCCGCTGCGGTGTTGGTCAAGATTCCATTGAATAATAGCATATTTAAATGGGGGTTTATTGTGTTTTGTTATATATTATTTTGGGGTCTTGTATTGTTTATTGTTAATTTCTTTATTGAATCTTCCTCAAATGTTGCAATAACACTGCTTGCTGTTTGGCTTTTATTAGTTGTATTGGTTCCTACTGGTGTAAATATTTTTATAAGTGCTAAATACCCTTCTTCTTCAAAAAGCGATTTAACACAGGCGATTCGTCATGAATACGAAGAGATTTGGAAGCGGTATGATGATCCGCGATACAGGTTTCAAATAGCAGAGCAATTTGGGCAAAAATATCCAGCGTATATATCTGACACCTCATATAATTGGAGGGATAAATACATGCTCGCGCAGTTTGATAATTACGATCAAATACTTGAACCATACTTTGTCAAAAACAAGAGTGATATATTAAATAGAGCACGAATTGTCAGTTCAATAAGCTTTGTAAATCCAGTCATGTTAGTTCAACGGTCGTTGAATAAAATTTCCAAGACTGATATACATGCTTACCTCACTTATCAAGATGCAATTAGATCATATCATGGCGAGTTAAAGGAGTTTTTTTATCTCAAAATATTTTCAAATCAAACTTTTAAAAGAAGCGACTTTGATAGCATACCGGTTTTTGTGCCATCAGCTGATTAATTCTTTTGTATTTGATAATTGCTTATAATTCTTAATAATAATGTTTTATGGAAAACAGACTTCCTGTTACTGTTTTGAGCGGTTTTTTAGGCGCTGGTAAAACTACATTATTGAACCATATTTTAAATAACAAAGAGGGGCTTAAAGTTGCGGTTATTGTAAATGACATGAGTGAAATAAATGTAGATGCAAGATTGGTTAATGAACAAAATGTTCTTTCCCGAACTGAAGAGAAGTTGGTAGAATTGAGTAATGGTTGCATCTGTTGTACACTACGAGAAGACCTGATGATAGAGGTTGAGAAGTTAGCGAAAGAAAATCGTTTTGACTATTTGTTGATTGAAAGTACTGGAATTAGTGAGCCTGTTCCTGTTGCTCAGACATTTTCTTTTGTTGATGAAAACAATGGTATAGACTTGTCAAGGTTTAGCTATATCGACACCATGGTAACTGTTGTTGATGCTTTTAGTTTTTTCATAGATTTTGGTACCAATGAACTTTTGCAAGATAGGAAATTGACTAATATCGATGGCGATTATAGAACAATAGTCAATCTTCTGACAGATCAAGTTGAATTTGCAAATGTGATAATATTGAACAAAACAGATTTGGTGAATACCGATCAATTAAACATGCTAAAGTCTGTCTTGCATAAACTTAATCCTGGGGCAAGAATAATCAATGCTGAATTTGGGAGAATTGAATCTACGTCAATTTTAAATACAGGTTTGTTTGATTTTGAAGAAGCACAGAACAGTGCAGGTTGGCAAAAGGAATTAGAGAAAGGCGTTCATACACCTGAAACCGAAGAATATGGGATCAGCTCTTTTGTTTTTAGAAATCAAAAGCCTTTCCATCCTGAAAGGTTTTGGCAATATCTCAATGTTGAATACCCAAGTAATCTGATTAGGGCAAAAGGCCTTTTCTGGCTTGCTTCACGTCCGGATGATGCAATAAACTTTTCACAAGCAGGCGGTTCTTTAAGAATAGAACGAGCTGGCGTTTGGTGGGATAGTATGCCTTATAATGAAAGAATCAGGTATGCTTCTTTTGTAGACAATAAAGCAACAATAGAATCAAAATGGTCCAAGAAGTGGGGTGACCGAATGAATGAACTTGTATTTATTGGCCAGGAAATTGATAGAATTGCAATAACACTTCAACTTGAAGCATGCCTTATCAAGGACAGTGAATTTTATACTTTATCAGATGCTAAAAATTATAAAGACCCATTCCCGGAGACTTAGTTTGTGTTTTAGTACAACAACTATTTTGTCTTGGCTTACCGGACCATAAATTATTGTGTAAAAGACTACTCAGAAAGGTGAACAATTTTTCAGCCTTCATTCCATTTTTATCAATATAATTTTATTTGCTTTTACCATCCAATATACTTTGGCGGAGCTATTCCATTTAACCTCAGGTAAACAATCAGTTGTCCTACATGATGCGACTGATGATCCTGAATCAGTTTTAAAAATTGAAATTTATTCATCTTGCCGCCACTCCAGTTAAATGTTTTTGATAGTGATTCTTCATCTAATGCAGTCATTGCCTTCAGTGCATAATCGTATGCTCTACCTACAAAATCAAGCACCTGTTCTTTGTTCATTTCATTTGCCCGATTTTTATTGGCCTTTATCGGATTTGCTTCCTCTTTGATATAAGCTGAGCTGAGCCAGTAAATATTTTCTCCAACATGTACAAGTTGTTCTTTGAAACTCATTTCTTCTTTTACAGGTTTGAAATCAAGTTTATCTTCACCCAATTTTTCAGCAATCGCCAAAGTATATGTTTTGGCATTTTTAAATTTCACCAAGTGACTTTCAATGAGCATCTGGTTGCTTTGTGCAATTCCTGCAAAAGGGAAGGCAAATAATATGATAACAAGAATGATTTTCATTTTAGTAAGTTAAAACATCAGTATCATTTGCTCAGGTGCTTTGGAAAATTTATTTTTAATCTATCATTCACAATCAATTGCAACTTATGTTAAACACCTTGAAACGATTTACGATATGCAGTTTACTGATTGTTGCAATATCAGCTTGCGCCAAACGCACGCCCTCAATACCTGTTGAGGATACCACGCCTCCTCAGGTCACGATCAGCATCGTACTCACCGGTTATGAGATCATCTGGGGATTTGACTTCCTTCCCAACGGGGATATGCTCTTCACTGAAAAGCGCGGTAAAATTTATCGAAGCACAGGTGGTGCTGTAACTGAATTAACTGGCTTTCCAGCTGTGCGTAGCAGTGGTCAGGGCGGATTGATGGATGTTCGTGTGCATCCTGATTATACCAGCAATGGTTGGGTCTATGCCAGTTATGCAGCCAATGCAACCAATGGCAGTGGAGAGCTTCGCGTCATTCGGTTCAAAATTGCAGGCAATGCAGTTCAAAGTATAGAAACTGTTTTTCAGACAGGTGGTGGCAATACCTGGAATGGTCATTATGGATCGCGTTTAGCATTTGATGCCAAGCGCATGCTGTATATATCAGTTGGAGAAGGAGGAACAGGTAGTTATGGAGGGCCTGCGGCAAGCAACCGGAATTCCTCCAATACGGCTTCCCCTTGGGGAAAGATCCACCGCATCAATGCTTCAGGAGGTATTCCTACCGACAATCCTGTGTTGCCCGGACAAACTTCTGCCAGTACAATTTTTGCCTATGGTATCCGTAACCCACAGGGAATGATCATTCATCCGTCCACTGGTGCTGTCTGGGAATCCGAGCATGGACCCAAAGGCGGGGATGAGATCAATATCATCACCTCCGGGGCCAATTACGGCTGGCCTTCTTATTCGCTGGGAATAAATTACGATAATGCAATCATTTCACAAGGGCATACTGCATCCGGAATCGCAGAGCCTTCATTTTCCTGGACACCATCAATCGGTGTAGCAGGAATGGCATTCATCACACACAATTCTTTCAAAGGATGGAAGGGAAGTCTTTTGGCTGGTGGACTTGCTTCGCAACAACTTCATCGGTTGACTGTGAATGGTTCAACCATCAGCGCCGCCGGAACAATTGATGGCATCAAGGGAAGGGTGCGTCATGTTGCACAGGCTCCAGATGGCTCGGTTTATGTGTCTCTTGAGGGTCCGGGTCGCATTCTCAAGATCAGTGCACAATAAGAAAGCGCGTCACTGTATCAGTTACAGCCAAATTTTAAACTGTTTTGGAAAGATGGGCACTTACAACCCCACTAAACAATCTTCACCGCCTGTCTGGCCAGCAGCTTCCATCCACCCTTTTCTTTTCTGAGCACAAGCATGATGTTGATATGGGCCTCACCGGGTTTGCCATTGTCGAAAGTTTTGGCATCCAAGCGGTGGGTGATGATTGCATTTTTCCCGGAGACCTTTATTTTTTTGTTGCTCACATCAATGGTGATGAAATCTGATTTTCCGCTGCCAAAAGCTTCAACGAATTCTGTCTTGTTTTCAATCTTGCCGCTGGAATGGCCATAAGACAATGAATCCGAAGTGATTCTTTCAAGGTCAGCCCGGTTTCCACTTTCCAGCGCCTTGACCAAAAAGTCAAAAGCTGATTCAGGTGTTTTGAGCTTTGGGCTTTGGGCATTTGTATTCAGGAAGCCTGTACCCAGCAGCAGCATGCAGATGATTTTTTTCATGTTTTTATTTTGACGATTGATGAATGGTTTCAAATTCTCCGGTCGACTTGTTTTTCATTACATTTTTCCCTTCAAAAATTTTCCCGTTCATGGCAATATATACGCCATGGGATAGGGTTTGTACAAAGGCCAGGGCGCTGCCAAGGTTGAACATCCCATCTGAGCTGCCGAACTTGTAAGGAACCATGGCACCAGTAATGACAATGGTTTTATCCTTCACTTTTTCTGCCAGTACTGATGCTGTAATGGCCATGGTATCGGTTCCATGCGTAATGAGGATGCGTTCTTCAGTTGCATGCGTGCACTCATGAGAAATCCGCTCCCGGTCTGCATCAGTCATGTCAAGGCTGTCTATCATCATCAAGGTGGTGATGTCGAGCTTGAGCTTGGAGCGACCTAACCTGAGCATTTCATGGAGATGGGTATCCTTGAAAAAAAGCTCTCCATTGAGCTCGTTATACTCCTTGTCAAATGTTCCTCCTGTGATAAAAATCCTGATCGGCATAATCATTGTTGGTATTGGAAAATTAGGCATTCTTTGCCAAAATAACCCTGATATGCACGCATTCAAAAAATTGGTTAACTTTTCGCCCATAAAAACATTGATCGTGAAACAACTTTTCTTCGTTCTACTTTTCTTGCCTTCAATTTTGTTTGCCCAGCAAAGCCTAGACCTCATCATCACCAACGGTCGCATTGTTGACGGCACAGGCAACAGCTGGTACCGGGCTGATGTAGGCGTGAAAGGAAACCGGATTATTGCCATTAAAAAGGGATTGGTTGCCCAATATCCAAACGCAAAAATGATTGATGCCAGAAACATGGTTGTTTCGCCAGGTTTTATTGATGTGCACGCGCATATTGAAGGCGGCGTTTTTGAAAGACCCACTGCCGATAATTATATTTATGATGGCGTTACTTCCGTTGTCACCGGAAACTGCGGAGGGGCCGCCGATGATATTGCTGTTTTTTTGAAAAAGATTGACAGTACAACAACTTCCATCAATGTAGCCACATTGGCCGGACACAATACCATCAGAAGACTGGGCATGGGCCTGGACAACCGCAAGGCAAGCCCAGCAGAGATGAGAAAAATGGAGGGCCTTATGCTGAAAGCCATGGAAGATGGGGCTGTAGGACTGTCCACCGGACTCATCTACCTGCCGGGCATGTATTCTCCAACCCAGGAAATTGTAGACCTGGCCAAGGTTGCAGCCTCAAAGGGCGGGGTTTACGCCACACACATGCGCTATGAGGGAACCAGGGTTGATGAGGCCATCAACGAAACCCTCACCATTGGCAGAGAAGCCAATATTCCAGTGCAGATATCCCATTTCAAGGTGACGGGAAAAAACAACTGGGGTCGATCCACCGAAACCCTGGGCATGGTGGAAGAAGCCAGAAGGCAAGGCTATGATGTGACCATCGATCAATATCCATATACAGCCAGCAGCACCAACCTGGCGGTAACCGTTCCTGATTGGGCGCTTGAGGGAGGCCTGGATTCTTTAAGGGCCAGGATGAAAAACCCCGATCAACGAAAAAAAATCATCGATGGCATGGGCAAATCCCTCAAAGCAGCTAAGCGAAAAGACTATGCCTATGCGGTTGTGGCCAATTT
>CANHSD010000022.1 GCA_947463105.1 Chitinophagaceae bacterium | reverse complement strand
CCCCTCCAAAGTTTCATGAAGAATATGCAGTTGCTGCCTTGGAAAAAGGAAAGGCTGTATACGTGGAAAAACCAGTTGCCGTTTCTGTGGCTGCTTGCAAAAGAATGGCCGATGCCGTAAAAGCCAACGATGGAAAGCTGGTTGTCGCCCACTACAGGAGAGGCCTGCCCATGTTTTTAAAAATCAAGGAATTGGTTGAAACGGGTGCCGTGGGCAAAATAAAAAACATCCGCTTGACCATGTTCCAAACACATCGGCCAGACATTGTTGCCGATAGAGGGTTCAACTGGCGTGTAGATCCTGCATTTGCAGGCGCTGGTTATTTTTATGATTTGGCACCCCACCAGCTCGACATCATACAGTTCATTTTTGGTGAAGCCCTTCGCAAGGCTGGTGCGGCTGCACATCAATCCAATTTTTATGCGGCAGAAGATGCCGTGTCTGGCATCATGGAGCTGCCCAACAATATCTTGTTCCAAGGAGACTGGAATTTTTCGATGCCTGAAATCATGAAGGAGGACAGTTGCCTGATCATTGGAGAAAAAGGCTACCTCAAGTTCCCCTTTTTTGGAACGGAACTGAGAATCGTGACAGCAGCAGGTGCTGACCTGATTTCATTTGAGCATCCGCAAAACATACAGCACCCCATGATCAGCAAGGTGGTTGATTATTTTCTGGGAAGATCATCCAATCCTTGCTCCATCGAAGAGGCCATGAAGAGCATGGAAGTGATGGAGTCATTTGCTTATGGAAATTAACATCGGTACCATTCAATCTTATACGTAACGCCAAGATCATGTCAAAAAAAATTACGCCAATACGCATTTGCATCACCTTGTTGCTGATCATTGCCGGGCTCGCTTATACTTTACCACGCTATGGCTTCAGTGAAAATACAACCCTGAAAGATAGCCTCACTGAAGCACAGAAAAGACTTCCCGAAAATGCATTAAAGGGTTTGAATGTTGCTTATGGGTTGCAGGTGCAACTGATGGCCACTGAACCCATGTTGCAAAATCCCACCAATATTGATGTGGATGAGCGGGGAAGGATTTGGGTGACGGAAGCCTACAACTACCGTCCCAACCTGAATGGAAATCCAACAACAGCCAAGGGCGATCGCATCATGATCCTTGAAGACAGGAATGGTGACGCTCGCATCGATACGGCAAAACTTTTTTATCAGGGCCCGGAGCTGAATGCGCCACTGGGCGTTGCCGTACTGGGGAAGCGTGTCATTGTTGCTCAAAGTCCTTTTGTATGGAATTTTTATGATGACAATGGAGATGACAAGGCAGACCGGAAAGAAATCATGTTCCAGGGCATTGAAGGCGAACAGCATGACCATGGCATGCACACCTTCACTTTTGGAGCAGACGGAAAACTCTATTTCAATTTTGGCAACAATGGAAAGACCTTAAAGGATAAAAATGGCAATACGGTGTTGGACCAGGATGGTGATGAGATCGGTCCGAAAAAATACAAACAAGGAATGGTTTTTCGTTGCGATCCTGATGGATCAAATGTGGAGTGCCTGGGTGATAATTTCAGGAACCCTTATGAGGTGGCAGTAGACAGCTATGGCACCATGTGGCAGAGCGACAATGATGATGACGGCAACAAGGGAACCAGGATCAACTATGTGATGCCTTATGGCAACTTTGGATATACGGATGAAATGACGGGTGCAGGATGGAATACCACCCGTACGAACATGGAAGACTCGATTCCCTTGCGCCACTGGCATTTGAATGACCCGGGTTCTATTCCGAATGTATTGCAAACCGGTGCAGGCTCACCAACAGGATTGCTCGTGTATGAAGGAAAACTCTTGCCTGAAGCGTTTCAGCACCAGCTCATCCATGCAGATGCCGGACCCAATGTGGTAAGGGCCTATAGCATCAGCAACCAGGGTGCAGGGTATGGCGCAAATATTGTCAATATCCTGAAAGGAGAAAGCGACAGGTGGTTCAGGCCTGCAGATGTTTGCGTTGCGCCTGATGGTTCATTGATTGTAGCAGACTGGTACGATCCTGGTGTTGGCGGTCATCAGGCTGGAGATCAGACCAGGGGCCGCATCTATCGGGTGGCACCTTCCAGCGCTTCTGCCTATACAATGCCTGCCCTTGATTTTTCTACAGTCGAGGGTGCTGTACAGGCCTTACAAAATCCGAACCTTGTGGTCCGTTACCATGCCTACAACAGCTTGCATCAATTCGGTAAAAAATCAACATCATTTTTGGAAAGCCTCTGGAACTCCGATGCCGATCCTGCCATGCGGGCAAGGGCTTTCTGGAGCCTGGTAAAGATGCCAGCTGCGAAGGCAGACAAGTACATCAAACAAGCCTTAAAAGAACAAAATCCACAGCTCAGGATGCTTGCCATCAGGGCAAGCTTACAGCTCAAAGGCAATACCATTGGTATTTTGAACGCACTGAAGCTGGATCCTGACCCCCAGGTAAGAAGGGAATGCATCATTGCGCTTCACCATGATAAAAGCCCTGAAGCAGCCGGCTTGTGGGCTTCCCTTGCTGCCCAGTATGATGGCAAAGACCGCTGGTATCTCGAGGCCCTGGGCGTGGGTGCTGATGGGCAATGGGATGCATTTTTCAATGCCTACTTGCTTGCTGTAAAAGACCCGTTGAAAGATGTTGCTGGAAGGGATATTGTCTGGAGGGCCAGAACAGACAAGGCCTTGCCTTATCTTGAACAGCTTGTTGCAAATGGCAGCCTTCCCCTCAACGCAAGGCTCCGCTATTTTCGTGCATTTGATTTCAACAACAGCCCAGCCAAAACAGCAGTATTGTTGAACATCATCAAAGGCAATGCCGCCAAAGAGATTGGTCTTGACAAGCTGGCCCTCTCTGCCTTGAACCCTGCTGCGACCAAGGCGAATGCTGCTGCAGAAGCTGCGCTGACCAGGGTGCTCAATGCCACTTTCCTGACAAAAGATTATTTGGACCTGGTGATTCAATACAACCTGAAGGCTGAGCAGCCAAGGCTGCTGGAGATGGCCATTGCAAAAAATGCCAATGAGCTGGGAAGAAATGCAGCAAAGACCTTGCTTGCATCAGGAGGCACTGATCTGTTGTGGAAGGTGTTGAATGGCCAGAACGCAGAACGGTCCATGGGCCTGTTGAACGCACTCGCAAAAATCGGAAATACTGCATCAGTGGATATTTTACAAACAGTTGCCTTGAGCAAAGCATATCCGGAAACCTTGAAAAAATTTGCTGCCGCAAGGATTGGCTAC
Source organism: Chitinophagaceae bacterium (assembly GCA_947463105.1). Classification (GTDB taxonomy): domain Bacteria; phylum Bacteroidota; class Bacteroidia; order Chitinophagales; family Chitinophagaceae; genus Pollutibacter. The sequence continues at coordinate 16,065 of CANHSD010000022.1, read as the reverse complement.
AGTGGGGAGGGAGAAAAAAGGGTTTTGAAGATCTTGAAAAGCAACCAGGTACCCAGCGAATTGATTGCTGATGTGGTGGCCAGTGTGAGCAATTCATGGCGGGAATCTGTGCGCAAAGAGGCCAGGCAATATCTTCCAAAGGCAGTGGTTGTTGAGAATGAGGTAAGGGTTCCAACAATGGATGAACTCAATGCCCTCAAAGCAGTTGCTGCCAATGGCAAGGTTGTTTTTGCTTCAAACTGTGCTGTTTGCCACAAGGTGAACAATGAAGGCTACGATTTTGGTCCAAAGCTTACAGAAATCGGATCAAAATACGCGAATGACGGGATGCTCAAGGCCATTGTCTATCCTTCTGAAGGCATCAGTTTTGGCTATGAGGGATGGGTGCTTAAAATGAATGATGGTTCAGAGACCATGGGCATCATTTCCAGCAAAACAAAGACGGATATCGAATTAAAAATGCCGGGTGGTATTGTTCAAAAAATCAAGCTTTCATCTCTCAAGTCTATGGAACAAATGACAACTTCCATGATGTCTGCAGGCTTGCATACTGCCATGTCTCAACAGGAAATGGCAGACCTCCTTGCCTACCTTGATGGGCTAAAAAGAAAATAGACTTTTTGTTTTGTGTACCTTGCATTCAAACCAAGTTGCATGAAATATTTCTTGTCATTTCTTTTGCTGATCACCTTGCATGTTCAGGCCCAGATTGACCCCAAGACAGTTACGATTGCGCGGGATAGTTTTGGGGTACCCCATATTTTCGCCAAAACAGATCCGCAGGTTTCCTATGGTTTGGCATGGGCGCATGCAGAGGATGATTTCAAAAGCTTGCAAATGGTGGCGCTTCCCTCTAAAGGCTTGATGGGAAGGGCTTTGGGAAAAGATGGTGTGGCGGGAGATTACGCCTTTGCATTGTTTCGTTGCAAAGAGATCACCGAAGAAAAATGGAATACCCTGTCTCCAGCATTTTTAAGGCTCGCAGAAGGGTATGTGCAAGGGATCAATGATTATGCCAAGGCACATCCTGAAGAAGTATTGGTGAAGCAATTGTTTCCCATGACGCTCAAAGACTATATTGCATCCTCCGTGTTGGCACTGACCATTTTCAATGGCGGAGACAGGGCTTTGCGGTCCATCTTTGCCAACAACGTCACTCCTTTGATCGATTATGATAAAATGGGATCCAATGCCATTGCCATTCACCCCTCACGTACTGCATCGGGCGAAGCTTTTTTGGCCATCAATGCCCATCAACCCAATGAAGGACCGGAGGCTTTTTATGAAGCGCATGTCAACAGCGAAGAAGGGTGGAATGCCCTCGGAGGCTTATTGGCTGGAGGGCCTTGTATTTTGCATGGTGTCAACGAAAACCTTGGCTGGGCACATACGGTAAATTTTTGCGACAGGGTGGATATTTATCAGTTGCAAATGAATCCTAAAAACGCCAACCAGTATATGTTTGATGGCGTCTGGACCGATCTGGAGAAGAAAAAAATAAAGCTGCACATCAAAGGTGTTCCCATTCCGGTTTCAAGAGACCTGTACTGGAGTAAATATGGGGCAACGATGAAAAACGAACAGGGAACCTTTGCCATCAGGCTTGGTGCCAACATGGAAATCCGTGCCCTTGAGCAGTGGTACACCATGAACAAGGCGCAAAATTTCACGCAATTCTACAAGGCCATCTCCATGCAGGGATTGTCCATGTTCAACATCATGTATGCTGACAGGAACGATACCATTTTTTACATCAACAATGCCCTGATGCCTTTGCGTGATCCATCACCAGCATTTGATTGGAAAAAAACTTTGCCTGGCAATACCTCAAAGACCCTGTGGACCAAGTTTTATGGCATCCGGGAGTTGCCTCAGTATGTCAATCCTTCCAGCGGATTTTTGTTCAACACCAATCATTCCTCTTTTTACGCAACTGCTCCTGAAAACAATATTCTTGCCAGTTCTTTTTCACCAACCAGCAATTGGGAAACCAACCACAACAACCGAAGCAAGCGTTTTCTTGAACTGATGCCTTCCGCCGGAAAAATTGATTTTGATTCATTCAAGCGGATCAAGTTTGACCGGCAGTTTCCTGCTGTGTTTGAATTTCCTTACAGTGTTGACAGTTTGTTTCTCATGAAAAGATCCAACTATCCGCAGTACGATACCTTGTTGCGCAATCTGCAGGAATGGGACAGGCGTGGAGTGCCCGAAAGCAAGGGTGCTGCTGCTTTTCTGATGGTCTATGAAAAAGTGTCCAAGGCCATGCGTGGCAAGGACTCCAGGGCCCTGACCTTGACAGAATGTGAGAAGCTGCTGCGGGATATCCAGGATCAAATGATGAAGACCTATGGCACTACCGATCTTGCATTGGGTGATATACAGAAGTTGGTAAGGGGCGATAAGGAATTTCCAGGACCAGGGTTGCCAGATCTGCTTGCTCCAGAATGGGGTGTATCCACGGCCAATGGCAAACGCAAAATCACAGGGGGCGATGCATATGTGGCCATGGTCCGCTTTCCGAAGCAGGGATTGCCCATCATTGAATCAGTGAATACCTATGGCGCATCAGCAAAACAGGGCAGTCCGCATTTTGATGATCAGGTGCCTTTGTTTTTACAACAAAAAACAAAAACCATGACCCTGGACAAATCAAAGGTGTTGGCCACTGCCAAAAGGATTTATCATCCTGGTGAATGATTTTTGTTCGGGCTATTTTAATGTTGATCTTTCCGCAACAATCATCGGGCCAAATCGGTTGAATTTATTCCGGGAATTTCCATTGTACCAAATATCTGGATGATCGCTTTCAAGGATCAGTGCGTTGAGGCAACCTTCTTTTTGAAAATGTTCGGCAAATTCCCTCATGCTCGCTTCCATGCAGGCGAAATAAACCTTTCCGTTTTTTTTGATACCGACCCCGTTGCGAAGGATTTTTATTTTGTTGGGAAGTGAGGCATTAATCCTTCCGTCAATCAATAACATAGGCCCTGACTGTATGGCCCAAATGGCATTTTTGTAGGCCCGTTTTGCCTGCAATGGTTCGATGGATGCGCCAGACGCATTAATCTGAAAAACCCCAGAGGGTTGGATCTCCAGATTTACTTTGGTGTTCTGTACTGTCTTGATGGGATGAAGCAATTGCCCGTTTTCGATATAGAGGCCGATGCTTGAAAATGCGCCACTGAATTTTCCAACTCCGGTAATGAACACGATGTTTTTGTTTGATTTAAGTAAGCGTTCAAATGTCATGTAAGGAATTCCTTTGCTGTCTTTCCAATACATTTTTATGGAGGAAGCATCAAAAATTTGACAGTCGGCATGCAGGCATGACACCATGGCGATAATCAACAATCTGCTCTTCATTTGTTTTGGGTTAGGTTATGCGAAGTTCGATCATTTAATAGAAAATCCCATGGTTCAGGATTGTATTGTTGGATATGATAGATTGAGCACTCTTTTGCCAAGAATTTTCTCCAGGTCTTCTTTGTAGAGAATTTCTGACTTGAGCAATTGCACTGCCACTTCAATCAACAAGGATTTTTTTTCATTGAGCAGCGATTTTGTTTTTTCATAATTGGTGGAAATCAACAGCCTAACCTCTTCATCTATGATCTTTCCCGTTTCCTCACTGTAGGGCTTCAAGAATCCGTTGTCTGTAGTACCCGTGGAGTCATAAAAACTGATGTTCCCGATCTTGTTGCTGAATCCAAAATAAAGGACCATGGTATAGGCCTGTTTCGTTACTTTCTCCAGATCATCCAAAGCGCCTGAGGATACTTCACCAAAAATGATTTCTTCAGCTGCCCTTCCCGCCAGGGCTGCACAGAGCTGTTCATGGAAAGCAGATGCAGAACGGATGTTTTTTTCTTCCGGCAGGTACCAGGCTGCTCCAAGGGATTTTCCTCTTGGAATAATGGAGACCTTCAACAACGGGTCAATATGTTTGAGCATCCAGCTGGCTACCGCATGGCCTGCTTCGTGGTAGGCAATGATCAGTTTTTCTTCGGGTGAAATAATCTTGCTTTTTCTTTCCATGCCCGCCACTACTCTTTCAATGGCTTCAAGAAATTCCGTCTTGCCTATTTTGTCTTTTTGATTTCTTGCAGTGATCAGGGCTGCCTCATTGCAAATATTGGCAATATCTGCACCAGAAAATCCGGGTGTTTGGGATGCAAGCATGTGCATGTCCAACTCCTCTGCCATCACCAACCTGCGAACATGCACCTTGAAGATCTCTTCTCTTTCCTTGAGGTTGGGCAGCTCAAGGTAGATATGCCTGTCGAACCGCCCTGGCCTGAGCAGGGCAGGATCAAGCAGGTCTGCCCTGTTGGTGGCAGCCAATACAATCACCCCGCTATTGGTATCAAACCCGTCCATCTCCGTCAGCAATTGATTGAGGGTGCTTTCCCGTTCATCATTGGACCCACTCAGGTAGGCGCCTTTGCCGCGGGACCTTCCAATGGCATCAATCTCATCAATAAAGACAATGCAGGGGGTTTTTTCTTTGGCTGTTTTGAAAAGATCCCTGACACGTGAAGCCCCAACACCAACAAACATCTCAACAAAAGCAGCGCCGGAAATGGAAAAGAAAGGAACCTTGGCTTCGCCTGCCACTGCTTTTGCCAGCAGTGTTTTACCTGTCCCCGGTGGGCCAACCAGGATGATGCCCTTGGGGATTTTTGCCCCCACTTTTGTAAATTTTTCCGGGGCTTTTAGAAATTCCACAATTTCTTTCACTTCCGTTTCGGCCTCTTCCAGCCCTGCCACATCATCAAATGTTGTCAGGCTGGCCTCTTTCTCCATCAGCTTGGCATTGGATCTTCCAAAATTGAAAATGGAGCTGCCGCCGCCGCCAAGCCCAGACATTCGGCCGGACATCATGTTCCAAAAGAAAAAAAGAAGGGCCAATGGAATCAACCAGCTGATCAGTTCAGGAAATAACCTGCTTGATGGGGAATAGCGAATCTCTGTTCTTTCTTTTACAGGGATATTTTTTTCTGCTTCCTCCATTTTCTTTTCGAAAGTTTCCACGGAACCAATATTGAACCAATAATGTGGCCCAGCTTTTGCAACATCTTCATTTTTTATTTTGAGGCTTGTTTTGAAATACGGCTCGTTGATTTTTTCTTTTTTGATGTATACCTCCACTTTTTCCTTGTTGATGATCACCAGTTTTTCGATGGCATTTCTGCTGAGCATTTCATTGTGGAAAGTCTGCCAGCTGATTTCTTTTTCCGCTGATTTATCCCCCATCAGGTTGGGAAGCAGAAAAAAACCTGCAATGAGGAGAATGACCAACCAGGGAACCGGAAGCCTGTATTTGGGTGTATTTCTATTTTCTTTTTTGGGGTGTTCCGGTATGTTATCCATGAATTATATCTGTCCGTAAATCTTGATTTTTCCAGTTCCCTAAAACATGATGTTCCTCATCGGATTGTCTGATTAAGGTTCATGCTTGTCATCATGCATAAAAAAACACCCTTGCTGAAAGGGTGCTTTTTATTGGCTTCTCAGAGGATTATCTTATGCGGATTCAAAAAACTCTTCGAATACCACTTCGATTTTATTCTCAACCTCGTTGACGCCTGGTGTTGCCCAGGCAGTGTTCTCTGCTTCCTCTTTTTCATAATGAGATTTAACACTGCCCCTTAAAACGACTTTTGAGCCTAGCACTTCCAGGCGTATGTTGTCCGCTTCATGCCCTGCTGTAGTGATGAAGCTTTCCCTGATTCTTTGCTTGATATCAATGCTGGATGGTTTTTGTTTCACAACAACCATGTTGTTCACTCCTTTTACGCCGGTCAGTTTGACAATGGCATTTTTTGCAGCAAGCCTTTGATAGCCCCACTCTACAGTACCTTCAATGGTAACAGTGGCATTTTCGACTTTTACTTTGAGCTTGTCGTCTGGTACTGAGCTGTCCCAGCGCAGGGCATTTACACAGGCTTCCGCAATTTCTGTATCAGATTTCCTGTTTACCGGTGAGATACCCACCTGAATGTCCAACGCAACAGCTTTCACACCGATGACGTTTTTTGTGATCCTTTCTGCTGTCATTTTTTTTGGGTAGGTGTCAACAATCCCTGAAAGTGTTACAATGCCGTTGTTTACTGCAACACCAATTTGGGCAGCATTCATTTCCGGCTCCCATTTGAGTTGGTTTTGTACATCCGTTTGAATTTGAGCATCATTTTTCATACAGTTCCATTTTTATTTGTTTAAATAAATGGCTGTAAAAATATACTCATCAAAATCGGCGAAAGAGGATGGAGATCATTTACATTGATGAATCGTATCAGCCATGCCCTATGGTTGAAATCAATCAATCGCCTTATTCAAAAAATCAACCAGGGGCATCATGGTTTCAAAGTGGTCGACAACCGTGCTGGCCAACTCCTTTCCGGTAAGTTCTGAATCCTTGACTGTTGTCATCACAACAAAGCTTTTTAGTTTCAACAATTCTATGGCGGGATTGTCGGCTTCATAGCCCTTGGGTGGTCTTGAAAGTTTTTCGCTTTCACTCAGTGATCCGAAAATATCCTTGAATTTTTTCTTGTTGATGATCTTGTTAAATGCTTCAGTATTATAATCGATTTCCTGTCTGATCTTGTTCAATTCAGGTGCCATCGGCATCCAGAATCCCCCGCCAATGAAGCTTGCCCCAGGTTCAAGGTGAAAATAATAGCCAGCGCATTGAATCTTTTTACCACCCTTGCTGAAACTCGCGCCCATATTGGTTTTATAGGGATCCTTGTTTTTGCTGAACCGCACATCGCGGTTGATCCGGAATACACATTGTTTGGGTTCAAGGTCTGCCAGGCTGGTATCAATTTTCTTCATCCTGCCCAATACTTCACCAACAAAATCCAGGTAATTTTCCTTTGCTTGCTCATAAGATTTCCTGTTCTGGTCAAACCATTCTTTGCTATTGTTTTTCTTTAGTGTCTTAAGGAATTTTACTGTTTCTGTATTGATCATTGTTTTTATTTTGATGGTCTTTCAGACCTCTGTCAGAATGAACTGCTTTGTATAAAGTTAAGGTACTCTTCATTCAATGTAGCAACACATTGGCGCTATCTCATATTTGTTCATGAGCGGGATCATGCAGGTTGCTTTATTGTGTCATCTTTCGTTCATGGGTGCGGCTATAATTTTGCTACATGATTGATTGTTCATCATCAAAAATGCATACAATGAAAAAAATATTACTTGCTATTTGTCTGTTTTTTTGGGTTGGTTCGCTGACAGCGCAGGTTCAAAAAAATGATTGGCTGATTGGTGGAAGCACCAAATTTTCTTCTAACAAGACAGCCGATATTAAAACAAGCATGTTTGAGTTCAGCCCTAATGCTGGCTATTTTTTCGCCAATAATTTTGCTGCTGGTCTCAGGGCAGGAATAAGCAGCGTTAAATTAGAAGGTACTGATGCAGTAAGCAGTAGCCTTTTCAGCCCTTTTCTGAGGTATTATTTTCTGCCTGGTGCTAACAAGGTCAATTTCATGTTGGACGGAAGTTTCGGCTTTGGTTCCACTTCTGCAGTTGGTAGAACAGTAAGCCAAAATGGATTTGGATTTTCTGCCGGCCCTGCTATTTTTCTGAACAAGCATACAGCGCTTGAATTTACGTTGGGGTACAATTCAATCAAGTCAGAAGACGATCCCGACCGGAGCAATACTTTTACCGTAGGTATAGGATTCCAGGTCCATCTTTTGGGGAATAAAAAATAGGGGTTGGTTAACTTGAATAGTTGTTATTGTAGTTTGGGCCGCACTTTTGTGCGGCCTTTGCTTTTGAATTCCCTGAAAAATCATACATTTATTTCTCAGGTATATATTTTATTTAACCCGCTACAATGACAAGATTCAATATTTTTTTTGCCTTCTGCCTCATGCTCTCCAATGTCTCTTTGAACGCCCAGTCTTCTGCTGAAGAACAATGGGAGTCGATGTTCAACGGAAAAGATCTCAGCAAGTGGAAGCCTAAAATCAGGAACCATGCCGCGGGTGATAATTTCGGAAACACCTTCAGGGTGGAGGAGGGTAAACTGGTTGTTCGCTACGATGCCTACGACAAGTTTAATGAAAAATTCGGGCACTTGTTCTACTACAAACCCTTCAATTATTATCGCATCAGACTAGAATACAGGTTCGTAGGTGATCAGGCCAAGGATGGTCCGGGTTGGGCGCTGCGCAACAGTGGCATCATGTTGCATGGCCAAACGCCTGAAAGCATGGGAAGAGACCAGGATTTTCCGGTATCCATCGAAGTACAGTTACTGGGCGGAGACGGCAAAAACAAAAGAACAACCTGCAATTTGTGTACCCCTGGAACCAACGTGGAAATGAATGGAAAACTTTTTACCCCACACTGCATCAACTCAACCTCTGAAACTTACCATGGAGACCAATGGGTCAGGGCTGAAGTACTTGTTTTGGGTGATTCTGTAGTGAAGCATTTTGCCAACGGCATGGAAGTCTTGTCCTACCAAAAGCCTCAGGTGGGTGGTGGAAATGTGGATGGTCAGGAGATCAAGTTTGGCCAGCCAGGACAAATGCTCAAAGGTGGTACCATTTCATTACAAAGTGAAAGTCATCCTGTTGAATTCAAGAATATTGAAATCCTCGACCTGGAGGGCTGTATGGATCCAAAGGCCACCAATTACAAATCGTATTACATCAAGTCAAAACCTGAGGACTGCAGGTATAAAAAGAAGAAATGATTAGATGCTCGCCCCAGGCATCAACAATAATCCTTTAATATTTTTTATACTGCTCCGGATCCAGTGCCTTTGGCCCCCAATGGTCAAAGAATTCCAGTACTTTTCTTTTGCTGTAAGATTTGTCTTCCTCTAGGTAAGCGCTGTTTTGGGTATTCAACCTGTTGCCTTTGTCATCTAGCATGATGAAAACAGGAAATCCAAACCGTTGGGGATACCCGAACCTTTTCAGCACGGCAGGGTTGCGGTTTTCCGGGCTGTAATTCATGTGGTAGACAATGAAATTTTTGTTCATGGCTGAATCAAGCTGTTGATCCTTGTTCACAAAATCATTGAACCTTGCGCACCATACGCACCAATTGCCGCCAATCTGTATAAAAACATGTTTGTTCTCTTTTTTTGCCTGGGTCAAAACGATCTTCAACGCTGAATCTACATTTTCATATGGGTTATACAGCTTGAAGTTTTTCATGTCCTGAGAGAAGGTCAGTTGGGTCATGAAGCTGAGGCAGATGAGCAGTAAAAAAGATTTCATGTTGGATGTATTAAATCTGATGGAAGGTATTCATTTTTATTGGTAGCTCCGGCCAAGCGTATCGCAAGCTGCTTTCAGCAGTGAGAAATTGTCGTTGGCATCCTGACCCATTTCCCACATCATGATACCGGATCCCTGCGTATTGCCCAAGATTGCTTTTTTCTTAACGGTAAGTTGTCCGTTATAGTAGATGGTGTATGCCGGAAATCCAGTGGCTGAAACTGTTGCTGAGTCGGCATTTGCTGCTCCACCTTTGCCAAGAATTGCAGCATAGGTTTGTATGGTACCCGTTTGCGTAATACCACTTGGACGACCGTAGGCAGGAATTCCCAGGACCGCTTTTCTTTTTGGCATTCCTGCTGTGTTGATCCAGTAATTCAAACAGGTTTCTGCGAGCTTGAGATCGCTATGATGCCTGAAGGGAACTGTTGTACTGAAATCATCATAGGCCATGATATTGAAAAAGTCAACCTGTTCACCCTGCAGCAGTTCTTTGCTGATGGCGTCTCTGTATTGGCCCGCATACTTACCCGTTGTGATGGCGGCAGACAAATAATATTTTCCGTCTACATGCAAACTATCGCCCAATTCTTGCATGAGTTTTGTGAATGTAGTTGAGGTGCCATCTGCAGTTGAAGGGTATTCCCAGTCAACATCAATTCCATGCAAAGCATTTGTTCTGACCAGCAACATGGCTTGTTTCACAAAGGTATTTCTTCCAGCAACTGTGGAGGCCATCTGTTGCCAGTCTGTTGTGGATCCGTTGATCGATAAAAATACTTTTGCCCCATTGTTTCTGGCCTTGCTAGCAACAATTCCAAACACGCTTGGATTTTGAATCACAATATTTCCGTTGGCAGCAACAGTTCCAAATGCATAGTTGACAACGTTGCACATTTTGAACTTCTGGTCCGGGATGGTATTGGGGTCGCGGTAGGAAGGAAAATATCCGGCAACAATGCTTCCCAAAGCCGGTGGGACTTTGATGACAGGAGCTGGTATAACAGGTGGTGTAGTTCCCCCGCCTTGAGGAGCTTTGATTTCAGCTTTTTTACAGGCATTGAATATGGCTGCCATCATGATCCATTGTGCCCAGCGTTTGTTGATGCCCATGTATATATACTTTTTCATTCCTTGATTAAAATCCAATTTTTGCCTCATTGATTCGTTCTGTTGGGTTCATGATGCAAGTAAGCATGGAGCCATCCTTGAAGAGCTCGACAATCCTATAGCCCTTGTAGTTCGTTCCCCAGTTGCCACCGACATGGCTGTCAAACATGTAAGGGATTCCATCCTGCCATTTGATGTTGTCCTGGTCATGTTCATGGCCATGGAATACGGCGCGAAGGTTGTTTTGTTTTTTGACCAGTTCTACAAAAGGGGTTGATTCAATGGCATGTTTGGTCCATTTGATGGGAGGGATGTGGATGAACAAGAGGATGTTTTCAGCATCCTTGTGCTCTTCAAATTTTTGGGCCAGCCATTCCAGATCAGGAGGAAGGTATTCGCCTTTCTTGTTGGATGTGGTGGCAAACAAGAGCACATTTTTCTTGATGACCACATCAAAGTTCAATGGACTGTTCCAGGCAGTTTCCCATTCCTCTTTGGTTGCCAGATCATGATTGCCTTGCGTTACATAGTATTTGAAGGAAAGTTTATCCAGTGTTTTTTTGGCACCTCCAAAAAAACTGATGTCATCGTGTACAATATCACCATTGATGACACCAAAATCAAATGCATTGGATTGGTGCATGCTGTTCATGTGCCCCACTGCTGTGTCGAGGTATTCCTGATATGGGGTTTTTGCCTGTCCGAAATGGATGTCTGACCCAATGGCAAAGCGCAGGATGGGCTTTCTTTTTTCAAAAGCGCTGAGGTCGGTTGCAAGGAGGGATTTGCCATTAACAAGCAGGATGGCGGTTGAGATTCCTTGTATAAAGCGCCGGCGATTGATCATTGTTTGTTGTTTTGGAGGCCATAAAATACAACAAAAATGTCAATTGTTTGCTTGGTGCAATGGGCTACTGGTTGGAGAACACTTTTTTCAGCAAATCCGTTGTTCTGGCCAATGGATCTTTCCTGATATTTTTTTCTTCCAAGGCAATTTGGGTGAAAATTCCCTGAAGGGCTTTCTCGGTCACATACCCACCCAGGTCTGGATTGATTTTTTGAAAGCTCACCCTGTTGTAGGCACTGATCATGGAAGCCCAGTATTTCGTGGCTCCTGTCTTTTCAAGCGATGCATTGATCACCGGCCTAAATGCTTCGGTAAGTGGTTGGGTTGTTTTGTTTCGGAGGAAACCCGTGGCGGCCGTATCGGCTCCGCGAAGGATGCCGATGGCATCATTCAGGTCCATCTGCTTGATGGCATTGATAAAAATGGGGGCTGCTTCTTTGCAGGCTTCTTCTGCACCACGGTTCATGGTCATGATGGCATCATCCACCATTTTCCCGAGCCCTGCCCCGCGTAAAACCTTTTCTACTTTTTGTGCCTCTGCGGGCAAGATGATTTTCATAAGTGGGTTTCCAAAGAATCCATTTTCTTTGGAAAGTGTTGCAGCACCTTTCTCTGCACCAATGGCCAGGGCCTCTTTTAATCCTGAGGCTATTTCCTGTGCCCCAAGCTGGCCACTGTTTCCAGCAACCGTCTCCTTGGCCTTTTTAATCAGGGATTTAAGTTGTTGGGCATTGACGGTGGATGTTGTTGCCAGGAGGATCAGGAAGGAAACGAATACTTTCAATGGATGAATTTTTATGTTATTGCAAAAATAACAAAGCCTTGCCTTCAAAGGCCGATATAGATAGCCACAATTTGGTTAAAGTTAAACACAAAAGGAAGTCGCGGACTTAATGCTCATTCTTGCTCGGATTGAGGGATACTTGCTTGGCGAAGTATCCAGGAGCCCAGTATCACAGCTGCGATAAGATTCGCCCCTTGATCATGGTCATCTGAACATTGATCCTTTCATCAAAGACCAGCAGGTCTGCATCCATGCCAACTTTTATGGCGCCAATCCTGTCGTTCATCTTGATGATCCTGGCAGGGGTAGCTGTCATCATTTTGATGGCATCGTGCAAAGAAATTTCAGCAAGATCAATCATGGTGCGCACCAATCGATCGGTGGTGGCGATGCTGCCGGCAAAGGCAGAGCGGTCTGGCAATTTGGCAACACCCTCTTCGGTGATTACTTTCATACCAGTATGGATATTCCCCAGGATGTACTCTCCCTCAGGCATGCCTGAAGCCCGCATCGAGTCTGTGATCAGGGCAGTATGGTCCGGCCCTTTGATCTTATGGACCAGTTTAAGCAATGGAGCAGGCAGGTGAACGCCATCGGCAATGATTTCCACATCCAGTGCATCATGGAGGTATCCCGCTTCAACTACACCAGCGTAACGACGGGCATTGCGCCGCACAACGCCTGACATCGCAGAGTAGAAATGGGTGAGCAGGCTGTATCCATTGTTGAATGCCTCGAGTGCTTCTTCGTAAACGGCTTCCGTATGGGCCATGGATGCGATGATGCCGCGCTCATGCAGGATTTTTCCAAATGCAATGGCTCCTTTTCTTTCAGGTGCCACACTCCATCTTTTGATGGATTGTGAATATTCCAGGATTTCCATGTATTCTGCCGGGTCTGGGTCTCGAATATACTTGGGATCTTGTGCGCCCCGTTGGTTCATGGCAAAATAAGGACCCTCCAGGTGGAGGCCCACAAAACTGCTGCCCTGCGTATTTTTTACTATCGCTTTTTCATAAACATCAAGCACCTGAAGAATACCTTCTTTTTCTGCAGTGGTGGTGGTGGGCATCATTGAAGTGGTGCCATGTGCCGCATGAAGGGCTGCAATCGCCAAAAAAGCCTCTTCTGTTCCATCCATGAAGTCGTGACCGCCTCCGCCATGCACGTGAATATCCACAAAGCCGGGAGAGATGTATTGTCCATTAGCATCCGTATTGAACGCATCCGGAAACGCAAGATCCCCTGCTTCAACAGCAATGATTTTTCCATCCTCCACAAGCACTGTTCCATTTTCAACAATGCGGTTGGGCAAGATTATTTTTCCGTTGAATATCCTGTGTTTTTGGTGCATGTTGTTGCGTATTGCTTGTCTTTGCAGTTGAACAAAGATGAGCGATTTTATGCATCAGACCTTTAAAAATATTTTTTTCTGGTAAAGAAAATACAAGAAAATCCATTTGATCAATACCACTGAAATAGCCATGGCCACTGCATTGTAGGGATCTCCTATCAGGTCGCCCAGCCACTGGAAGAATCCCTTGTTGGCATAAGACCAGCTGATGAATTTACCAGACATGTAAATAAGGATGGAATTCATGCCAATGACCTTGAAAAAGAATGCCCATTTTGTATAACCACGCACATCAATCACCCAATAGAAAAGCGCGAAAAGCAATAGGCTGAATCCCACGGTATGCATCACAAAAGAACTGGACCAAAGGTTTTTGTTGATGGGAAAATCGATGCTCCAGAGCTGAGCAATGCCCAGGGAAACCAGACCTGCCAGGGCCATCATACCTGATTTTTTTATGGGAGCATCGCTGTTGTTCTTGAGGTAGTTGCCTGCAATGATTCCTGCCAGGGCGGAACTGATGGCCGGGATATTGTTGAATAGACCTACGGTATCATGGATGCCCCTTGATAATTTTCCGGGGAGAACCGTTCTGTCAAAATAGGAGGAAAAGTTTCCAGCTTCGGTGAGGTCGCCCGGCAAAAAACCCGGTGCTGAGCTGAATTTCATCAACAACCAGTACCCTACAAGCAGCGCTGTGAACCAGATGATCTGGGTCCTCTCTTTTGTGTACAGGTAAATGATACCTCCTAACATGGTAGCAATTCCAATCCGTCCCAGCACGCTCATGAACCTGATGTCACTGATGGGTCTGAGCTGCAAGCCATTGTTGTAAATGACTCCCAATAGAACCAGGATCATCCCCCTTTTGATGATCTTCCAAAGCATGGCATTTTTGGATTTTCCGGCGGCTATAGCGCTACCAATAGCATAGGGCGTAGAAACTCCTGAAAGGAAAATGAAGAGCGGGAAAATCAGGTCATAGGCCGTGAATCCATTCCAAACCGGATGTTCAAACTGTGCTGAAAGCCCCTCCCAGAATGGATGATGGGTGATGCTTCCCATGGAATGGAATACTTCTTCAGCGCCGATGATCCAAAACATGTCAAATCCCCGCAGGGCATCGAGGGAAAAAAGTCTTTGCTTGATGGTTGGAGAATCGTTCATGGCATTCAGCTGTTCGGTTGATTGAATCTAGGGAAGATGAGGGTTTAAAGACAGGAGTAATTAAACCTTCGGCTCCCAACCCTTCTCGTACTCCCTGCTCCAGAGCTTCATGGCATCTTTGTCATTGAGGATTCTTCCGTTGCTTGGATCGATCTTGAGTGCCCTTCCTGTGCGTTGGGAGATGTTTCCCAATTGAACCAGCAAGGTGCTTTGGTGCCCGCTGAGGATATCAGAATTCAATTTTGTGCCTTTTTTGATGGCGCTGAAAAAATTCTGGATGTGCATGGCGTCCAGTTCCATGCCAGGACCAGTTCTGTCAAGGGCATTGGCGGTGATATCATTTTTGACTTCTTTCACCAGCTTGCTTTTCAGGTCAAATATCTTGTACGAGTTGCCGCTTTCAATCAACAACGAGCCTGTTTCTCCATAAAAAATAACACCAACGGAGCTACCCTCGGTTGTCTTCCCATTGCATGAACGGCCCTCCCATGAGATCAGCGTATTGTTGGCGAACTCCAGGTCGATGACCTGTGTATCGGGGGTTTCCCAATCGTCCTGGTAACGATAACGACCACCTGCTGAAGTCACGCGTGTGGGATAATCTACACCCAGTCCCCATCGGGCCAGGTCAACCATGTGGGTGCCATTGTTCAAGGCCTCGCCCGTTCCCCAGTTCCAGAACCAATGCCAGTTGTAGTGGATAAGGTTATCCTTGTATGCCATCCGCGGAGCGGGGCCTTGCCAGAGGTCATAGTTCAGCCAAGAGGGAACTTCAGTGACCTTTCCCACACCGATCGATTCACGGTTGTTGGTGTACCAGGTTTTTGCATAATAGGGTCTTCCAATCACACCTGCATGCAGCTCCTTGATGGCAGCGATTACATTGGGCCAGGACCTGCGCTGGTTGCCCATTTGAAGCAGTTTGTTGTGTTTTGTTGCAGCCTTCACCAGCATCTCACCTTCATTGGGATTGTGGCTGCAGGGCTTTTCAAGATAAACATGTTTTCCCGCTGCTACGGCCAGCATGGCTGCCGGGGCATGCCAGTGGTCTGGTGCGGTAACGATCAGCAGATCGAGGTTCTTGTCTTCAAGGGCCTTTCTGAAATCGCCCTCTGCCTTTGGCCTTTTCTGTTGTGCTTTTTCCACTGCATTCACGCATTTTTCTGAAGCCCTGGAATCAACATCACAGACATACATCAGTTCACATTCTTTTTGTGAAGCGAAGTTTGTACCCACAGCCAAGCCACGGCTGTTGACTCCCATCACGGCAGCAGTAATCTTTTCGTTGGATCCAAGGATATTGCGGTACTGGCTTGCAGAAAAACCGGGCAGGATGCCACCAAAGGCAATGGCAGCAGAGGCTGCAGATGTTTTTTGGATAAAACTTCTTCTTGAACGACTCATGAGGGAAGATTTAATTGTTGAATGATTTTGTTGGCTTTTTTGAGATGGGTATCGTATACATCTTTCAGTTGAATGGATTTGCCGCTCTTGCGTTTGCTTTCATCTGCGGCTTCCATAAACGTATAAATCTCCACTGTTTCTTTGG
>CANHSD010000021.1 GCA_947463105.1 Chitinophagaceae bacterium | reverse complement strand
TGTCTTGAAAAACATATCCGCTACCATTCCTGCTGCAAAACTGATGAAAAGCAAGGCTGCTCTTCCTGTTTTGAATGGCAACCAGAGGATGAATGCAAAATAGAAATATGGCACAATAAACTGGTGCAAAGGAGGGATTCTGCTCAACACAAAAACTTGTATGAACATGATGAATATGAACCTGATGATATTTTTGAAACCTAGACTCATTCCTTGATTAATGTACTTTTCAACTGATCCATTTCTTCCTGCAGCAGGTTTTTTACAATATATGCATGCTGAACAGCATAAAAATCAACGGCTGTTCTGATTTTTAACTTATAGGTATTG
Source organism: Chitinophagaceae bacterium (assembly GCA_947463105.1). Classification (GTDB taxonomy): domain Bacteria; phylum Bacteroidota; class Bacteroidia; order Chitinophagales; family Chitinophagaceae; genus Pollutibacter. The sequence continues at coordinate 18,989 of CANHSD010000021.1, read as the reverse complement.
GTTTCCTGGTCTTGATCGATCTTCTCAACATAGCCAATGGGAAGTCCGGAAGGAAATTTATCAGAATATGGACTGCTGACCACCGTGTCGCCTTTTTTTACAACAATTGTTTTGGGAATCTTGGAAAGTACCAGGAAGTGGGGATCCTTACCATCCCAGCTCACCTCTCCTAACCCACTGCCTTGCTTCAATACCGCAATTACTTTAGACTGCCGGTGCAGCAGGCTCATGACGATAGACATGTTTTCACTGACACTGATAACGGTTCCTATCAAACCATCTGTACCAACAACTGCCATGTTCGGCACTATTCCTTGTGCTGAGCCCCTGTGCAAAACGATGTTGTTCTGTTGCAAGAACACTGAATTGGAAATAATCTTGGCATCAAAATACTGGTACTGGCGATATTTTTTCAGAGAATCTACGGCAACAGTGTCTGAAATGAGTTGGAAAGAAGAATCTGGAATGACAGAACCTGAGGGCAGGTAGGAAAGCAAGGTTGCATTTTGCTTGCGGAGTGCCTGATTTTGTTCACTCAGCGTAAAAAAAGACTCAACCTTGTTCACCCGTTTGTTGAGTCTTCCTGCAACCTCACTGGAAAACATGCCATAAGTGGTTTGATGGAACCTGTTGTAACTGAACAGCATTGAAAGGGCCAAACCTTGAAGGACAAGGAAAAGAAGTAAAACAGAATAGCGTTTGAGAAATAAAAAGACGTTACGCATGGAGGACTTGCTCCTAAGGGTTTATTATTCCAATCCTTACCGCATGATGAAAGGAAAGTTATGGTAATTCTTCAAAGCCAGTCCGGTTCCCCGCACAACGCTTTTCAGTGGATCTTCGGCAATATGTACAGGGAGCTTGATCTTTTGCGACAAGCGCTTGTCCAATCCTCTCAACAATGCTCCTCCACCTGTCAGGTAAAGGCCGCGCTTGTAGATGTCTGAAGCCAACTCAGGAGGAGTTGTTTCCAGGGCCTTTAGAATGGCCTCTTCAATCTTGAAAATTGACTTGTCCAATGCCTCGGCAATTTCTTGGTAGCTCACCATGATTTGTTTGGGAATGCCGGTAACCAAATCCCTTCCATTCACCGGTATATCATCTGGTGGTGCGTCAAGATCTTTCATGGCTGCACCAATTTGTATTTTGATTTGTTCTGCCGTTCTTTCACCTATCAACAAACTGTGGTATCTCCTCAAAGCTTCCATGATGTCCGCAGTAAACTCATCACCTGCAATCCTGATGGATTGGTCACAAACGATGCCGGCAAGGGCAATAACCGTGATTCCGGTTGTTCCCCCACCAATGTCAATGATCATGTTACCGATGGGCTCCGTAACATCAATTCCGATACCCAGGGCCGCCGCCATGGGTTCATGAATCAGGTATACTTCTTTTGCACCAGCCTGCTCTGCACTATCGCGAACAGCCCTTTTCTCTACTTCTGTAATACTGGAGGGGATACAAATCATCATTTTCCAGCTTGGCGGAAAAAGGGGCTTCTTGGGATAAATTAACTTGATCATCTCACGGATCATCAATTCAGCTGCGTTAAAATCCGCGATAACTCCATCCCTCAAGGGCCTTACTGTACGAATGCTTTCATGGGTCTTTTCATGCATCAACAAGGCTTTTTTACCCACTGCAAGCAACTGCTTGGGATTGTTCCTGTCCAGCGCAACAATCGAGGGCTCATTCACCACAATCTCGTCATTGTGAATGATGAGTGTATTTGCAGTACCAAGATCAATGGCAATGTCCTGTGTAAACCATGTAAAAAGTCCCATTTAGCTGTATTTTTAACGCTTTACAAAGTTCAAATAAATAACCCAATAAACAATCATGAATTTTGCTGAAAATGTAATTCGGTTCGATTCATGGATTATAAAAATCAGTTTCGAAATTCAAAGCCGATATCTTTCCGAAAATTCATCTGTTCGTAGCCAATGGACTTGATTGCTCCAAGGGATTTTTGAACCGCATCGTTGATGTCCTTTCCATAAGAAGTAATGGCTGCCACCCGTCCGCCATTGGTGCGCAAATCGCCCTCAGCGCCCGTTATTCCTGCATAAAACACGATTGTGTCGGACGAAAACGGGGTATCAAGGCCTTTGATTTGTTTGTCTTTTTCAAAGTCTCCGGGATAGCCACCACTCACCAAAACCACGGTGGAAGCGGCCCTTGGGTCAATCTCCACTTCTGTTTCATCCAGTTTGCCATCGTCCATGGCCTTAAAAAGTTCCATGATATCAGACTTTAACCTTGGCATGACCACTTCTGTTTCAGGATCACCCATCCGGCAATTGTATTCGATTACATACGGATCTCCACCAACATTGATCAAGCCAAAAAATACAAATCCATGGTACACCAGTCCCTCTTTCTCAAGGCCTGCTATTGTAGGCCTGACAACCCTTTCAATCACTTTATCCATAAAAACACCCTGGGCAAATGGCACCGGGCTGACGGCTCCCATCCCACCGGTATTGGGGCCCGTATCGCCTTCCCCAATACGCTTGTAGTCTTTTGCTTCAGGCAACAAGACATACTGACTGCCATTGGTCAAGGCAAAAACACTCATTTCAACACCCTCAAGAAATTGTTCTACTACAACCCGCTCACTGGCGGCACCAAAGCGAGCCGAAACAATCATTTCCGCAAAATTGGACAATGCCTCTTCATGGGTCTGGGCGATGACAACCCCTTTCCCTGCTGCCAGTCCATCCGCTTTTAAAACAATGGGCAATGGATGGGCCTTCAAATAGGCCATGCCTTCATCATAATTTTCCTTTGTAAATTCCCTGTAATCCGCCGTGGGTATGCCTTGGCGATCCATAAATGCTTTGGCAAAAGCCTTGCTACCTTCGAGCTTTGCGGCTTCTGCTGATGGCCCCACAACAATCAGGCCTGGCAAGGCAGGATCTGCTTTGAGGTAATCATAAATGCCATTGACCAATGGATCTTCAGGACCAACGACCACCATCCCGATATGGTGCTGCTTACAGAAAAGCGCAATGGCTTCAAAATCGCCAACAGCCATTGGTATATTCTTACCAAACCCTGCTGTTCCGGGGTTTCCGGGGGCTATAAAGAGTTGGCTGCAGTGCGCACTTTGTTTGATTTTCCAAGCAAGGGCATGTTCCCTTCCGCCAGAACCCAGGAGCAATATATTCATGGTTGATTTTTATTGTTTACCGAAAAGCGTGGCGAAGATACAAATTGCTTATTTTAGGCAAATCAACAAATAAAGACACATGTCAACCAACCAAAACACATCGCATCCAAAAGGACTTTATATTCTTTTTTCTACGGAAATGTGGGAGCGATTCAACTACTATGGAATGAGGGCTATCCTGATATTGTTCATGACCAAGGCCCTGCTGCTTGACAAAACTATAGCCTCCCAGCTTTATGGAAGTTATACAAGTCTTAGTTACCTGACCCCCTTGGTTGGAGGCTTTATGGCTGACCGCTATTGGGGCAACAAAAGATCCATCCTTGCAGGAGGCCTCACAATGGCACTGGGTGAGTTCATCCTGTTTTTCTGTGCTTCCGTCTATGACACCAATGCCTCCTTGTCGACCTTCCTTTTTTTCAGTGGACTGGGCTTCATGATTGCGGGCAATGGTTTCTTCAAGCCAAACATCTCTTCTCTGGTTGGCCAGCTCTACACGCCCGGTGATCGCAGGATTGATCCGGCTTATACCATTTTTTACATGGGCATCAATGTGGGTGGTGCTTTGGGGCCCTTTCTCTGTGGAGCATTTGGAGACACAGGGAACCCGGCTGATTTCAAATGGGCATTTTTAATTGCTGGCATTGCAATGTTGCTGAGTGTAATTGTTCAAAAGACCTTCCAGGACAAATACCTGATCAACCCAGAAGGCCAGCAAATTGGCAATGCTCCAGCAGGTACGCAAAGCAAGTTCTTAACACCAGTAGCCATCAGCATTGGGTTGGGGCTTTTTTCCACCCTGATGATTGCTATGCTCTACATTGATGCCAGGGTTTTCAGTTTCCTTTTCTACTTATTGATTGGAGCGCTTTCGGTGATCCTTTTTGTGATTTTCAGCGACAAAAGCCTCAGCATTATCGAGAAGAAAAAAGTGGGTGTGATTTTCATTGTTTCCTTCTTTGTGGTTTTCTTCTGGAGTGCCTTTGAACAGGCGGGTGCCTCACTCACTTTTTTTGCTGATGAACAGACAAACAGGAGGCTTGACTGGTCCATCCCGGTCTGGACCATTTATGCAGCCTCAGCTGCATTGTTGTTCTTTATTTTCAGGTTATACCAACGCGCAAAAAATAACTTATCGGAAAACGATGTGCTGCTCCGAAACGTAGTTTATTTCCTGCTTCTACTGATGGCTGCAGGAATCCTTTACATGGATTACTCATTCATGTCCACCATCAACTCTTCCATCCTTTTTGAGGAAGTACCTGCCAGCTTTTTTCAGTCTTTGAACTCAACCTATGTTGTGCTTTTTGCACCAATATTTGCCTGGCTCTGGATCAAGTTGGGAAAACATGAACCTTCATCCCCCACCAAAATGGCCATCGGACTTTTGCTGCTTTCACTGGGCTATTTATGGATCAGCGTTGGCGTCAACAATATTCAACCAGGCATGAAAGTAACCATGATTTGGCTGGCTGGTCTTTACATGCTCCATACCTGGGGAGAGCTCTGCCTTTCACCAATCGGCCTCTCCTTGGTCAACAAGCTGGCTCCCCTGAAATTGGCTTCCCTGTTGATGGCGGTTTGGTTTCTTGCCAACGCCTTTGCCAATAAACTGGCAGGCCAGCTCAGCGCCCTCTATCCGGAAGACAAAACCACATCATTTCTTGGGTATGAGATGCACAACATGTATGATTTTTTCATGCTCTTCGTGGTACTGTCTGGACTTGCATCGCTGATCCTGTTTATGCTGACCAAATGGTTGCAGAAAATGATGAACTCCTAAACGAATACACAACCATAAACTTCTGCCATGTCTGAAAAGAAATTCATGCCCTTCATTGCTCCTGAAACCGTAATGAAAGAATTCACGCTGAAGGCCGTCATTACTGGTGCCTGCTTCGGTGTCATCTTTGGAGCAGCAACGGTATACCTTGCACTAAAGGCCGGGCTTACGGTATCTGCTTCCATCCCGATTGCGGTGATGTCCATTGCATTGAGCAAATTGTTTCTCAAAACAACCATTCTTGAGAACAACATCATCCAGACTACAGGTTCAGCTGGGGAGAGCATTGCCGCAGGAGTGGTATTCACCCTTCCAGGATTTCTTTTTCTGAGCGAGGCAGGCAGTGCAGATTATTTCAACTACATCACCATCCTTGTGTTGGCCATTTTTGGCGGGATGCTGGGAACACTGATGATGATCCCGTTGAGGAGTGCTTTGATTGTAAAGGAACACGAAACCCTTCCCTATCCTGAAGGAACGGCTTGTGCATCCGTGCTGAAAGCCGGTGAAAAAGGGGGCAATTTTGCCCAAACGGCATTTGCCGGATTGGGCATAGCAACAGCCTATGCATTTCTGCAAAAAATATTGCATGTTGTTGCTGAAACCCCTTCCTACATTACATCACAGGCCAACAAATATTTGCCCTCTGCTAAAATCAGTGGTGAGATCACGCCGGAATATTTGGGTGTAGGATACATCATTGGACCTAAAATTGCAGGAGTATTGGTTGCGGGAAGTGTACTCACCTGGTTTGTATTCAATCCCTTGCTGGCAACAGTTGTGCCCGGGGATGTGATTGCCAATCAACTGATCAAGCTGGGCTATCTTCAAGACATCCATACAGCAGGAGGCCCTGGTGGATGGAACCCTGCAACGCATCAATTCAATGATTATGCAGTGGCCATTTACAGGGCATTTGTACGGCAGATCGGGGCCGGTGCTGTGGCTGCTGGCGGCTTCATCACCCTGATCAAAACCATCCCGACCATCATTTCATCTTTCAAGGGAAGCCTCGGATCGGTTCGGTCCGGGAACGATGGATTGCAGAAAGTCATTCGTACCGAAAAAGACCTGTCAGTGAAAATTGTATTGTGGGGAAGCCTTGGCCTGATTTTGCTCATGGCCATCATGCCACAGGTGCCTGGGAATGGTATACTCAGCAAATTGTTGATCGGCATCCTGGTGGTGTTGTTTGGTGCTTTTTTTGTAACCGTTTCCTCCCGAATTGTAGGATTGATCGGATCTTCCAACAACCCCATCTCCGGCATGACCATTGCTACCATCATGGGAACATGCCTGGTTTTTATTGCTGTGGGATGGACTGGTAAACTTTATGAACCCATGGCCCTGGTTGTGGGTGGGATGATTTGTATCGCAGCGGCAAACGCTGGTGCAACATCACAAGATCTCAAAACGGGATACATCCTGGGTGCCACACCAAAGTCACAGCAGATTGCGCTTTTCATCGGGGCGATTGTTTCATCGATTGCCATCGGATTCACCATCAAAATACTCGATACGCCTACACAGGAAATGCTGTCTTCGGGCATCCATCATGCGATTGGGACAGATCAATATGCGGCTCCACAGGCAACCTTGATGGCAACATTGATCAAGGGCATACTTTCTTTTAACCTGGATTGGCAGTTTGTCCTTGTTGGGGTTGCCATCGCCATTGTCATGGAACTCTGTGGCATCAAGGCTTTGAGCTTTGCCATTGGTATCTATCTTCCCTTATCTACCACCTTGCCCATTTTTATTGGTGGTGCCATAAGAGGCATTGTTGATGGAAAGAAAAAGAAAGAAAAGGTCAGTGAAGAAGAGGAAGATCTCAGAAAGGGAAATCTTTTTGCCACAGGACTGGTTGCTGGCGGTGCCATTGCAGGGGTGATTGTGGCCTTTCTCTCTGCCAATGAAACAGTGGCAAAAGCCCTTAACCAATTAAACTTCGAGGAAAACATCACACATGCCATCGGAGAACAAGGATATTACCTGCTGGGAACCCTTCTTTTCTTTGCCATGGCAATCATCCTTTATAGGATTGCAGTAAAACCAGAAAATCCATCAACCACCCCTTAACCCTTCTATCATGCACATCAGGTCATTGAAATTTGCGGCACCGATCAGCCTGTATTTTCTTTCCTTCTATGCGTTCATGCATACTGGATGGACCACCGCACTTCCATTGATCTATACCTTTATGTTCATCCCCCTGTTTGAACTGGTATTTCCTGCTGCATCCGGAAACCTCAGTGAGGCAGAAGAGCAGGTGGCAAAAAACGACAGGCTCTATGACCTTTGGCTCTATATCATGGTGCCGCTTCAGTATGTTGCACTGTACTTTTTCCTGGTTGCCGTGAAGGATCCAGCACTATCTGGGCTTGAACTGACAGGGCGGATCATTGCCATGGGCCTGCTTTGCGGAACATTTGGCATCAACGTGGGGCATGAATTGGGGCACAGGAAAAACCTTTATGAAAGGAACCTGGCCAAGTTGCTTTTGCTCACTTCTCTGTACATGCATTTTTATATCGAGCACAACAAGGGCCATCATAAAAATGTATCCACCCATGAAGATCCTAGCAGCGCAAGAAAAGGTGAGCCTGTTTATTTTTTTTATTGCCGGTCTGTAGTGATGGGCTTCCTTTCCGCCTGGAAAATTGCTGCAGATGAGCAAAGGAAAAATGGAAGACCTGTTTGGCATTTCAGCAACCAGATGATCCAATTCCAGTGCCTCCAGCTAGCGCTTGTCATGGGTATTTTCATTTATTTTGGAAGCCTTGCCTTGCTTTGTTTTCTGGCTGCAGCCGCATTGGGTATTTTACTACTTGAAACAGTCAATTACATTGAACACTATGGACTGGAAAGAAAGAAAACGGACAATGGATACGAAAGGGCCATGCCAGAACACAGCTGGAACAGCAGCCATATCCTCGGGCGCCTGATGCTTTTTGAATTGTCCAGGCACAGTGATCATCATTACCTGGCCAGCAAAAAATACCAGGTGCTCAGGCACCACGATAGCGCTCCTCAGATGCCCACAGGATATCCAGGCATGTTGCTCCTTTCTTTGATTCCCCCGGTTTGGTTTGGCATCATGCACAAAAGGATCGAAGCCTATCACCTACGGATGGCAGCTTCACATTAAAAGTGGAAATGTTACTTAAGCAATCATGTCTGCCCCAAAATATGGGCGAAGCACTTCCGGGATGAGAATGCCTTCCGGTGTCTGGTGATTTTCAAGCAAACTGGCCAAAATCCTCGGCAAGGCCAATGAACTGCCATTAAGGGTATGCAGCAGCTGGGTCTTCCCATTTTCATCCTTGGTCCGGATCTTCATGCGGTTGGACTGAAAACTTTCAAAGTTGGACACCGAGCTGACTTCCAGCCAACGCTCTTGGGCTGCACTGTATACCTCAAAATCATAGGTCATGGCTGAGGCAAAGCCCATGTCTCCTCCGCAAAGCAAGAGAATCCTGTAAGGAAGCCCCAGTGATTGAATCAGCTTTTCCACATGCAAAACCATTTCTTCAAGCACATCGTAACTGGTGGATGCTTCTGTGATATGTACCACCTCAACCTTATCAAACTGGTGGACACGGTTCAGCCCGCGGACATCTTTTCCAAAGCTTCCTGCCTCCCTCCTGAAACAGGGGGTATAGGCAGTCATTTTTACAGGCAGTGATGCCGAAGGGATGATCTCATCCCTATAGATATTGGTTACTGGAACTTCTGCAGTTGGAATGAGATAGAGGTCGTCAATGGCCATGTGGTACATCTGCCCTTCCTTGTCTGGAAGCTGCCCTGTTCCATAAGCAGATGCATAATTCACTACATAGGGCGGAATAAACTCGGTATATCCTGCGGCAATATTATAGTCCAGAAAATATTGAATCATGGCGCGTTGAAGCTTGGCTCCCCTGCCTTTATAAAGCGCAAACCCACTTCCAGTAATCTTAACACCTGTTTGAAAATCTACCAGGTCATATTTTGTGATCAAGTCCCAATGGGGAAGAGCGCCATCATGAAGTTTTGGGATATCTCCATGCTGGCGAACCACGGTATTGTCTTCTGCAGATTTTCCTACAGGAACCCTTTCGCCAGGCAAATTGGGAATACGCAACAACATACCTTCAACGATTCCCTCCACTTCTGCCAACTGAACAGCATAACTGTCAATTGTCTCTTTTAAGGTAGTGACCTCGGCTTTTTGGGCCTCAGCTTCTTCTTTCTTGCCTTGGGCAATCAGCATGCCAATGGCTTTGGAGGCTGCATTGCGTTTGGCAAGCAATTCATCCGAATTAAACTGCAGCGTCTTCCTCAGGTCGTCTGACGCGATGATTTTGTCAATCAAATCAAGGTCCTGGAAGTTCTTTTTTTTCAAACCTTCTAGCACTTTTTCCCTGTTGCTGCGTATAAACCCTAGCTGAAGCATCCTTCCAATTTTTTGTAAAGATAAGCAATCGGTACAGATGCACTAATTTTGCAGCATGATGATCTCTGATGACTTGCAAGCCAGGTGGTGGAAACTGGAAGAAAAATTGGTAGAACGTTTTGGCAAAAAACCGGATATGGAATCCATCCTGTTCCTGATTGGCATTCAGGAAGTAGGTGGGGTGGGCCATAGTTTTACCAAAGAGCAGAAACAAGACCTCATGCATGTAGCTGTTTGTACCATCCTCATACCGGGAGGATACTACGAGCTGGAAGGCTGGGACGAGGACAGTTGGCCTCATTTTAAACAGATCAAAGAGTTGCCCCCCATGGAATTCATGCAACAGGAAAATTTCATGAAAGACCATGTATTGTTCTATTTTTCACAAAACGAATTTTAATGACAAAACATCTTCCCTTTGTCATGTTTTTCAGTTTCCTGTTTTTGGTGCTTGTCACCGTTATGGCCCAACCTACAGGAAAAATTCGAAAAGCTGACCTGAGAAAAGACATCCTGGTCAAGACCGATTCCGGAAATATGGTGCTGAGGCTGAACGATTCAACACCGATGCACAGAGACAATTTCATTCGTTTGGTTAAATCGGATTATTACAAGGGAATAGGATTCCACCGGGTCATCAGCGGGTTTATGATACAGGCCGGTGACGAAAAAACAAAACCCAATGCTGATACATCATCCCTGATAAAACAATATACCTTGCCGGCAGAAATAAGGCCTGAACGCTACCACAGACGAGGGGTACTGGCTGCTGCAAGGATGGGAGATGATGTGAATCCCCAGAAAAACAGCAGTGGTACGCAATTTTACATCGTACAGGGAAGGCTATTCAATGATGTTTCACTGGACTCTGTAGAAACACACCGCCTGAAAGGCAGAAAACTTCCAGAGGCGCACAGAAAAATATACAAGACAGCGGGTGGTGCACCGCATTTAGACCAAAATTATACCATATTTGGAGAGCTGATCATCGGATATGATGTGTTGGACAAGATTGCCAACACAAAGACCAGCGGGAGAAAGGGAGGAGACAAACCCCTCACGGATATTCGCATCCAGGACATGAAGTTGGTCAGAAGAACACGTTGAATCAGTAACGGTTCCTCAATGGGATTGCTGTTGTGAATACCCCATCTGTTCCACTGATTCCGAAAGATTTTTCATGATGGGTGCAAAATATTGTAAACTTGCACAAAATATCAGATCATGAACTTTCCTGAGCAATTGCATTATACCAAAGAACACGAATGGATCTCCATAGATGGAAATGTTGCAACCATTGGCATTACGGAATTTGCCCAGGGCGAACTCGGTGATATTATCTATGTTGATATTGAAACCATCGGAAAAGAATTGTCTGCAGATGCAGTGTTTGGAACTGTTGAGGCGGTCAAAACCGTAAGTGACCTCTTCCTGCCAGTTACTGGGACCATCACTGAAAAAAATTCCCTGCTTGACAGCCAGCCTGAGCTGGTAAACCAAGACCCATATGGTGATGGCTGGATGATCAAAATGACCGTAAGTGACGCCTCCCAGCTCTCTGGCTTGTTGGATGTAAATGCTTACAAGGCGCTGATTGGAGCCTAATCAAATGAACCTTTTAAAGCAAAGCATTGGGCCTGGTCTTATCTGGACAGGCCTGATTTTTTATTTGCTCAGCATGGACACCAGCGGGGCAGGAGAATACAGTTTGTTGAAGGTATATGGCATAGACAAACTGATTCATTTTGTCCTATTTACAATATTGGCTTTCTTGTGGGGAGCCTATTTTCTCAACCGGGAAACACTGCATGCCAGCAGGATCATATTGTTGATCATCATCCTGGCCTCAGCGTATGGCATGGGCATGGAATACTACCAGCAATACTTTACCAACAGAAGTTTTTCATATTGGGATGGACTCGCTGATGCCATCGGGTCGGTGGCTGGAGCCTGGGCAGCAAAAAAAAGCCCCTATGGAAATAGGGGCCGTAACCAAAACTAACTGCTTATGAGAAAAAAAACTTGTTTCTACTGATTGGATGAAAAGATTGACTTTTCCCATTTTTGATTTCGTTAAAGATTTCTACATCCTCATTGAAACCCCGCTATTATCTTTTCTGAACACAATATATAGACGAAACAAACATCCTTAAGGTTGTTAAAGAGATTATAAACCAGGAAAATATTTTTTTACAAGAAAGGAGCCTCCATCTAGATTATTGGGAGAGCTTACTGGCATTTTCTGCAAACTGGAGTGCATCAATCAGCTCTCCAATGTTCCCATTAAGAACATCCTGCAAATTGTAAAGGGTCATCCCAATGCGGTGATCGGTTACACGGCCCTGGGGAAAATTATAGGTTCTTATTTTGGCTGAGCGGTCTCCTGAACTGACCAAACTCTTCCTGTGCCTTGAGATCTCATCTTCTTGCTTTCTGACCTGCTCTTCATAAAGCCTGGTACGCATCATCTGCATGGCCTTTTCCCTGTTCCCCAGCTGCGTCCTTTCGGTCTGGCAAATAACAACTGTACCTGTTGGAATATGCGTCAGCATTACCTTGGTTTCCACCTTGTTCACGTTCTGTCCACCAGCACCCCCACTTCGGGATGTTTCCATTTTAACATCTGCATCCCTGATCTCCACATCTACCTCTTCCGCCTCTGGCATCACCGCAACAGTGGCAGCACTGGTGTGAACCCTCCCACTGGCTTCTGTATCAGGTACCCGCTGTACACGGTGTACACCACTTTCAAATTTCATTGTTCCGTACACTTCATCACCGGTCACTTCTAGCTGCACTTCCTTGTAGCCACCCATCGTACCCTCATTTTCATTGAGCAGCGCCACTTTCCAACCCTTTCCTTCACAATACCGCATGTACATGCGCAAGAGATCTCCTGCAAAAAGAGAAGCCTCATCGCCACCTGTTCCTGCACGAATCTCGAGAATGGCATTCTTGTCATCCTGTGGATCTTTGGGAATCAGCATGTTCCTGACCTGCTTTTCCAGGGTCTCCTTTTGTACTTCCAGTTCTGTTGTTTCCATCTTTGCCAACTCCCTCAGTTCCTCATCATCACCCATCAATGCCTCACGGTTGAATTCAATGTCAGACAAGAGCCGCTTGTATTGGTTGTATGCATTCACCACTTTCTCAAGGCTTCTGTATTCCTTGGAAAGCTGGCTGAACCTTTTGTTGTTGCCAACAATTTCCGGATTGGTGAGGGCAACACCAATATCATCAAACTTGGCTTTTATGGCTTCTAATTTATCCAGCATATGTGTAGGCGGACTCCATCCGGTATTTAATCTTTAATTTCGTCCGCAAAGTTAATTCTTTTCAACAGATGAAGTACCGCAAGTTTCAGGCTGACAAGATCTTTACCGGGTTTGAACTCCTTGATGCCGGCCACGTACTCATCATGGATGAAGACGGAAAGGTCATGGAGATCCTGGCGGAGATGGATGCCGGCGAAGAAATTGAAAGATTCAGGGGCATCCTTAGCCCAGGGTTCATCAATGCCCATTGTCACCTGGAGCTCAGCCACCTGAAAAATTGCATTCCCCCGCATACTGGATTGATTCCTTTTTTAATGGATGTGGTAACCAAACGCAACCATGATCAGGAACTGATACTGGACTGCATCGAAAAAGCAGAGAGAGAAATGGAACTGGAGGGAATTGTTGCTGTAGGAGACATCTGCAATACAAGCATCACCTTTCAGACAAAATGCAAGAGCAAGATCAGGTGGAATAATTTTATTGAAGTGCTCGGCATGAAAGACGAAAAAGCCGAAGCCAATTTGCTGCACTATGAAGGCATACTACATGCTTTCACAGGTGCAGCAACCAACATGAAATCTTCGTTGGTGCCACATGCCCCTTACAGCATCAGCAACAAAACCTTTGAGGGAATCAACAACCGCACCAGACATTCTATTGTTTCCATGCACAACCAGGAAAACCCTGCTGAGGATGAATTGTATGCCAAGGGAACAGGCGATTTTATCCAATTTTTCAATAAACTGGGATTACCTGGATCTCCATTTCCTGTGACGGGAAAGTCTTCGCTACAATCTTGTTTGCCGCATTTCAACAAACAACAAAGGCTGATCCTGGTCCACAATACATTCACGACAGAAGAAGACATTGTTTTTGCTTTGGACCACACAAGAAAACATCTGTCAGGAATACATTTCTGCATTTGCGCCAACGCCAATTTGTATATTGAAAACCGCATGCCGCCAATTGACCGCCTGATAAAAAACAAGGCTGAAATCGTTTTGGGCACAGACAGTTACAGCAGCAACTGGCAACTGAGTATCGCCTCAGAAATTCGAACCATCAGAAAAGAATTGCCGGAGATCCCCTTACAACTGCTGCTGCAATGGGCTACCATCAATGGCGCAAGGGTACTGGAAAGGGATGATGCATTGGGCAGTTTTGAAACAGGCAAAAAACCAGGCATCGTATTGCTGGACAACGCCCTTGAGGCCAGGAAAATCATTTGATTACTGCTCCATCAATACCCGTATCACCGGCAAAGATTTCATGTTGCCAAATGCATTGATGTGCATCCCATAAAACTGAAGACAGGCATCCAGCAAATCATTCCTCAGTTGCTTGTTCATCTTCACCTGTTCCAATTCTTTCAGTTGCATGACCCTCAACAACTGCGCGATGCATTCACTTTGGGGAGGAACAACAACCATCTGATGAATAGGCATTTCAGCCACGAACTGGCCTTCGTGAAGATCCAGGATATTGTCTTTATCACTAAAATTGTCCATCATCCTGAAACCAAAAAAATGCGACAAATGCAATACAAAAAAAAGAGGGAGATTGGCTGTTTGCTGCGCTGTGCCATTGTCCAATCCCTTGATGACATCTTCAATAAAATAAAAAAGCTCCGGATGGGGGTCTGGCTCTTTCAAGCATTTCTGTAGCAGCTCAATCATGAAAAGCATGACTGCATTCTTTGTTACATCAACAAACAATTCATTGTAATGAATGGCCTGCTTACACTCTTTTATGCGTTGCAGCGTATTCCTGTCATTCTGATAAACAACCATCTCCAATATATTTCCCACTTGCAGTTGGGAAGCGGAAATGCCATTGGATTTTTTGGAAGTTCTCACGCCATTGACCATGTACTGTTGCAATCCAAAAAGCTCTGTGAAGGCAGAAACCACCAAGGAGGTTTCACCATACTTGACCGTTCGAATCACAATACCTTTTGTGGTGTGGATGACTGCCATGCTATCGTATGAAAAATATTTTGGCTGCCACCTGTTGCAGGTTGTTCTCATCTGCAACATAGACCAGGTATACGCCGCTGTTGACCCTTTCCCCCTTGTAGTTTTTGCCATTCCAAATAGCCTGGCCACCCAAAGACCTTGACTGGTGCACCAGGCGCCCATCGAGTTCAGTGATGCGCACCCAGGCATTGTCTGGAAGATCCCTGATGGCGATGGTGCCGGTAAAGCCTGAGGGTACTGGATTGGGGAAAACAAAGGGTTTCTTTTTTTCAGTGGCAGCAGCAGTTGAAGTACCCCTGTAAGAGCAGATGCCATTGGCAGTAAAAAAGAAAACCTCACCAGTGGGTTGATGGACCACAATTGAAAAAACTTCATTGCTGAGCAAACTGCTGTTGGACACAGTGAAGCGCTGAATGGTTTTTTGCCCGTCGGCACTCAACAACCACACCCCATTTTTTGAGGCAACCCATTTGCGGTTGGCCCCATCCACCTTGATATCATTCACCATTTCCTCTGCCAGCAGCAAGCCCGCAAAATTATCTTGTTGTACAACAGGTAAAGTGGCATCACAAAGCGTGTTGTTGAAAAGATCATCACCACATTGAATGATGGCAACGCCCCTGTCTGTGCCCACCCAAACAAATCCATTCTTATCAGTTTCCACACTCAAGACATTGGAGGATGGCAGGTTTCCATTGCCCCTGCCCTGCCGAAAATACCGCCATTTGTCATCATTGGTCTGGTCGATGGTACCCCCATCATCAAAACAAAACAGGCCATTGCCCTGGGGAGATATGATCCACTTCCTGTTCTGGTCATCAACAATGATGGTTGCAAGCGCATTGCCCGTATGAGGAAAGGGAATGGTGAATTTTTTAGTGCTGCCATCTTTTTTCCTGACAACAAGATCCTGCGATGCCCCATGGTTGGCCATCCACAGATTCAGATCAAGGTCGAACGCAAGTCCTGTAACCCGAAATGATGTTGGGTCTGTCATTGAGGGGCTGATGAACGAACCCTGCTTGTATACCATGGGTTTCCCTTCTTTGCTGACCTCTAATAAACCACCACTGAAAGACCCTGCCAAAACAGCTTGTTTAGAGGGGTCAAAGGCCAATACATTGATGTCTGGCAAACTATCTAAAGCTGGCATTGACCGGCTGTTGAAGTTCTGCCATTTGTCATCCTTGAAACCAAAGAAACCAGTCTTGTTCAGTTTTCCCTTACCGTCTGCGCCTATGGTTCCTGCAGCAGCCCAAACCGTTGCATTGGCATAGACACCACTTCCAAAGGCGATGCCATAAGGTGCATTGGGCAGGAATTGCTCATCGGCAGTGGTGGATACTTTCATGAGTCCATTGTTCTTGTCACCCACCCAAAGATCCTGGTTGATTTTCAAACAGGCAACCGGAGAGGACATGGAAGGGGTGGCAATCAGTTGAGCTTGTGCACCAGGATCAGCAAAATAAACAACAGCACCCTTGCCCTGCATTGACTGCCCAATATAAAGACAATTGCCACTGACATTGATGGCAGTGATTGGTTTCGAAGAAACATAGAGCAGGCTCCACGACCCATTCGATTTAATGAAAATGGAATCTCTTTTTCTGGTAACCAAGCGGTCGTTCCAAATGAGGATATTGTCTACCGCACCAGCAACTCCAGGAATGGGCTCCAGCGTCCAGGACCTGAAATCACCCAGTGTGGCAGTTTGAAAAGATGCTCTTTTTAAACCCTCAGAACTGGCAGCATAGAGGAGATTGTCCATAAGGGCGAGCTGGAATATGCTGATGTCTGCTCCATTGGTTCCTGGCCTATACGTATCCCTGATTTCTTTGCGTTGGGTATTTACCGCAATGATGCCCAGGTTGGAGGAAAGCAGGGCATCAGTACCTGCCCAAAGGACATGATGGATGGTTTTGTCCCCTTGAATCTTGCTGAGCAATACATCGGGGATGTTCCGAATTTGGTCACCTTCCACCAGGTCGATGTTGGCATTTTCATAGACAAGGAGCATTTTTTCTGAAACAGGGTCTTTGGCCAAATGTTTCAGGTTTACCTCCGAAAGACCACGGGCCTTGGTATGTACATCATATAATTTGGTTGCAGGATCATAGGTGAAGTAGCCAAATGAGGTAGCAGCAATCAGCTTGGATGAGGAGTTCTCAAGGTTGACAATTGATCGCATGGGAACATGATCACGCCATTGTCCAATGGGAGGCAGGGTTTGTGCATGCAATGCATACAGGGCAAAACAAGCCAGTGAGAACAGGAGCGCACGCTTCATGGTATAAAATTAACGAATTAGGAGATGCCCCTGCCCGTTAAAAAGATTGAAGGGGAGCCGCATAAAATCCTTTCCTTTGTAAAAATTTCACCTATGTGGCAGGCGCTGGGCAAGGCGGTTCTTAAATTTCGCATACCATTGATCATTGCGCTGGTCTTGTTGACCGTTTTCATGGGCTACCATGCCAGCAAGGTTCAGATGAGTTATGACTTTTCCAGGGCAATCCCAACAGACCATCCCAAGTACAAGGCATACCTTGAATTCAAAAAAACTTTCGGCGAAGATGGCAACCTCCTGACCATTGGTTTTACTTCAGCAAATTTTTTCGAGGTCAACCAGTTCAATGCTTTAACAGGTTTTCAGGATCGCTTAAAAAAAATCAATGGTGTTGAAGACATCATCAGTGTCAATGGGGCTGTAACGCTGAAGAAAAATGACAGCACCAGCAAGTTGGATGCGATAAGGATTTTCCCAACCAACATCAAAAGCCAACAAGAACTCGACAGCCTCAAGGATGTTTTTTATTCCCTGCCGTTCTACCGTGGACTGCTCTACAATCCTGAGACAAAAGCCTATTTGCTGGGGTTAAGGATCAACAGTCAAATTCTTGGCTCCAAAGCCCGCGAAATCACCATCGGCGAAATTGAAAAAGAGGCTGCTGCTTTTGCAGAAGCAACAAAACTCGAACTTCACTTGAGTGGTCTTCCTCTGATCAGGACCAATGTTGCATTGCGCATTGCCCAAGAGATGCAATGGTTCCTGCTGGGTTCTGTCCTTCTATCTGCCTTGATCTTGTTCATTTTCTTCAGGTCTTTGAGCACCACCCTGCTCTCCCTGACAGTTGTGCTGATTGGTGTTGTGTACAGCCTTGCCACCATCCACATGCTCGGCTTCAGGATCACACTGCTCAATGCGTTGATTCCACCACTGGTGGTTGTGATTGGCATTCCCAACTGTATCTATTTCCTGAACAAGTACCATACCGCGTTCATGAAAACCGGCGACAAGAAAAAAGCAATTGTGGAGATGATCGGTAAAATGGGGGTTGTCACACTTTTCTGCAACATCAGCGCCGCACTCGGTTTCGCCGTCTTTGCTTTGACCAAGAGCATCATCCTGAAAGAATTTGGAATTGTTGCCGGCATCAATATCATGGCGCTGTTCTTCATCTCATTGATCCTGATTCCTATCGCTTTGTACTACATGGCGGAACCCAGGAAAAAGCATACCCGTTATCTGGAAAACAAATGGCTACAGACCCTGCTGACAACCATCGAACAGTGGGTATTTTCCAACAAAAGAACAGTTTATCTTGCTACAGGCATTGCTTTGGTCTTTTCCATCATTGGCATTTCTAAACTGAAAACACAGTCTTTTATTGTTGATGACCTTCCCAAAAAGGACAAGATATATACTGACCTTCGGTTCTTTGAATCCAATTTCAGGGGTATCATGCCTTTGGAAATCCTTGTAGATACAAAAAAGAAAAATGGCATTGCAGGCTCCAGGGCCCTTTCTGTCTATGACAAAGTTTCTTCATTCAGTGCCTATATTGCTTCCTACCCAGAAATGGCCCGTCCACTTTCACTGGCAGAAGGATTAAAATTTGCAAGACAGGGATTCTATGATGGGGACAGCAACAATTATTCCATGCCCAATGCATTTGATGGTGCATTCATGGCGGATTACCTGAAGCCCAGCAAAGAAAATTCCCAAGCAAAAGGTTCATTGGAAAAACTGATGTCCTCATTCATTGACAGCACCAAGCAAGTCACCCGTATCAGTGTAAACATGGCGGATGTCGGCAGCATGCGCATGCCCATCCTTATTGACAGCCTGGAGGCACATGTTCCGGACTATTTTGACACCAGCAAGGTTTCAGTTCAATTAACCGGATCGAGCATAACATTCCTTGAAGGCAGCCGGTTTATCATCAAGGGTTTGAAAGAAAGCATTTTCTGGGCCTTTCTTTTTATTTCACTTTGCATGCTTTACCTGTTCAGGTCATTCAGGATCCTGATCTGCTCCTTGATTCCCAACCTGATTCCTTTGGTG
>CANHSD010000020.1 GCA_947463105.1 Chitinophagaceae bacterium | reverse complement strand
TTAAGCGCCTTGAACCAATTGGCCAGGTCCCTGACCGGCATCCTGCATAGTTCACCGATATGCCTGTTGTTGACTTTTACATACAGGGCATCTTTTCGCAGGCGGTATCCCTCGCAGGAGGTGCATAAGGTTCGGCCCCGGTATCTTGAAAGCAAGACCCGGAACTGTACCTTGTAAAGATTTTCTTCTACTTCTTTGAAAAACTGGTTGATGCCCAAGGCGGGTTTGCTTCCCTTCCATAAAAGGTCTTTCTGGGCCTGGGTAAGATCGGCATAGGGCCGGTGCACTGGGAAATCAAATTGCTTGGATGTTTTGATAAACTGTTCCCTCCACCAGTTCATTTTCTCTCCCTTCCAGGGGGCGACAGCACCGTCAAAAACACTCAAACGGTGATCGGGAATCACAAGGTCTGGATCAATGCCCAGGATCTGGGAATAGCCTTCACAGAGCGGGCAGGCACCATAAGGATTGTTGAAGGAAAAAAGATTGGGAACCGGTTCTTCAAAACGCATTCCATCCAATTCAAAAAGGTTGGAAAAACGATGGGGGTCTTTGTCATTTTTTTTGATGTAAAGCGCACCCTCTCCTTCATAAAAGGCCAGGGACAAAGAGTCCAGGATCCGGTTCTCTTCATCTTCATCAAAATCCTTGGCCACAAAACGGTCAATCAACAAATAGGTTTCACGGGTTGGCTTCCATTTTTTTTCTTCCAGCAATTCCTCCAACTGCAGGATCTCTCCAGCGCTATTGTCATACAGCCTTGAAAATCCTTTCTGCATCAAAATTCCCAATTCTTCCGCTGGTTTTCTCTTGCTTCCTATAGGGAATGAAGAAAGCAAATAAAGCTTGTCTCCAGCTTTGCATTTTTTGATGAAATCCAGCACATCCCGTACATCATCTTTTTTAACCTCATTGCCGGAAATGGGGGAGTATGTTTTTCCTACCCTGGCAAAAAGCAATCGCATGTAGTCATAGATCTCTGTCATGCTGCCCACCGTAGAACGGGGTGTTCTGGTGATTACTTTTTGCTCAATGGCAACAGCTGGGCAGAGGCCAGCAATATGATCAACCTCCGGCTTGTCCATGCGCATCATGAATTGCCTTGCATAGGCGCTCAGGCTCTCTGCATACCTTCTTTGACCCTCTGCAAACAGGGTATCAATGGTCAGGGATGATTTACCGGATCCGGAAACACCGGTTACCACAATGAGTTTATTCCTTGGTATTTCTACGTAAACATTCCGCAGATTGTGCATGCGCGCTCCCTGGATATGAATCGAGTCGCTGGGCAAGATTGTTTTTCCTGGTTTCTTCTTTTCCTTTGCTGTTGCGGGTTTTGGCATAATGAATTACAAATATAAAATTAAAGTTGCTTCATTGGGTCGAGTACTTTCCCCGCTTTTTAACAGGGTAATGACATTTATACGCCTTTGCTGCTTACATATAAATACGTAATTAACTAAATTAGGTTGCTTAAAATTTTGATAGCAGTCAGATAGTTTTAGCTTTGAACCATGGTATTAACGAAAAGATATCATCCAACCCAATCCAAGAAAACAAAAACCACTCCATGACATCCTCAATTAACCTAACAGACCAACAACTGATTTCGCTTTTTGTTAATGGTGATTCCATTGCCTTGGAAGAGTTGATCAAAAAGCACAAGGTCAGAATCTTCACTTCCATTGTCATCCTTGTCAAAGACAGGAGTCTGGCTGAAGACATCTTCCAGGAGGTATTCATCAAGATCATTGATACCCTTCGTTCTGGAAGCTATACTGATGAGGGTAAATTCCTCCCATGGGCGTTGAGGATTGCGCACAACCTTTGTGTGGATCATTTCAGGAGAGAGAAGCGGACAACAATTGTACACAGCAATGACGATCATGATATTTTTGAGAACCTCAACCTTTCTGAGGAAGGTGCTGAAGGGGTTATCATGAGAACCCAAAGCCATGAACGTGTGCGCCAAATGCTCGACATGCTTCCACAAGAACAAAGGGAAGTGATTGTGCTCAGGCATTTCGCTAATCTCAGCTTCAAAGAAATTGCAGACAAAACCAATTGCAGTGTCAATACCGCACTCGGAAGAATGCGTTACGGATTGATCAACCTCAGAAAATTAATGGTTGAGTTCCAGGTGACACTCTAAAAGATAGATTTTTCTCATAAGCATTACGAGGGACCGTTTTCGGTCCCTCTCTTATTTTGTAGCACTGGAGAAGGCATCCAGCCCACATTTCAACCAGCTGGCATAGGCTGATGCATCCGGAGTATAGCCAACAGGGGCGGTCAGTAATTTTTCGTCTGGGGAAATGACCACATACCAGGGCTGCGAGGTTGCATTAAAATTTTCTGTCTGGAATTGACTCCATTTGTTGCCAACTGTTTTGATATTGACGGTTGCACCTGTTTTTGTGGTGTAGACTATTTGCTGATCAGCAGGGAGTGCTGCTTTGTCATCCACGTACAATGAAACCAGCACATATTTTTCCATCAATTCCTGTACTTCAGCTTTTGTCCATACATTTTCTTCCATCTTCCTGCAATTGACACAGGCCCATCCAGTAAAGTCTATCAACAGGGGCTTGTTTTGTTTTTTTGCAAGCGCCAGTGCTTCTTCATAATCTTTCAGGGGCTCGTCGCAGTTTACAGGCTCATTGTAAATGCTATAGCAAATGGGTGGCGGAAAGCCGCTGACCAGGCTGATGTTGGCCCATTTTGTATTGGTGACACCGGGTGCTATGTAAAGGGTAAAAGCCAATACAGCAAAAGCAAATAATTTTCTTGAAAGGGAAATTTTTTCTCCTCTGCTGTCGTGTGGGAACCTTATCCATCCCATGAGGTAGGCAAAAAGGGAGAGGAAAATGAGGATCCAGATGCCAAAGAATACCTCCCTTTTGATGATAGACCAGTGGGCCACCAAATCGGCGTTCGAAAGGAATTTCAAGGCCAAGGCAAGTTCGATGAAGCCCAAGACCACTTTTACGGTATTCAACCAGCTGCCACTCTTGGGCAAGGTGTTCAACCATTGAGGGAAAAGCGCAAACAAGGCAAACGGAAGTCCCAGTGCTACGCCAAATCCTGCCAAACCTGCTGTCAGTGGCCATGCTCCCTGCGTTGCAGTACCCACCAGCAGTGTTCCAAGAATGGGTCCAGTACAGGAGAAGGATACGATGGCCAACGTGAGTGCCATGAAAAATACACCAGCCAGTCCGGAGCCTTGTTTTGCATTGGCAGAATTGGCCAGGTTTCCGGGAAGTGTAATTTCAAAATAGCCGAAAAAAGAAATGGCAAAAAAGATGAAGATGGCAAAAAAAGCTGTGTTCAGGTAAACATTCGTTGCAATGTCATTATAAATGGCCGGATTCACATTGCCAATGAGGTGAAATGGAATGCTGAAGGACACGTAGATTAAAAAGATGAACAAGCCGTATACAATGGCCAGGCGTTTGCCCTTTTTCTTGTCTCCGCCATGTTTGGTGAAGTAGGAAACGGTAAGGGGTACCATAGGGAAAACACACGGAGTAAGCAAGGCAAAAAGTCCTCCCAGGAATCCCAGCAGAAAAATGGTGAGCAGGCTGTTGTCTTCTTTTGACGCTGGAGCACCGCAGTCCTGGAGGGGTTTGTTGGGGTCCAGCCCAGGAATCAGGATCCTGGTTTTGGCCGCTGCACCACCTTCCAGTGCAACCTCAAATGATGCTGCTTCGCCAGGGAAAAAAGAATCATCCTTTCCGTAGGAATAATTCAGGGTTACCTGAAGGTTGGCTGGTACGGTAGAAGGGAATTCAATTTCAGCAACAAATTGGGTATTTTTCTTGAATACTTCAAAAGACTGTCCCTCAAAAACTATGCTCTTGACTGTTTCACCTGTTGAGGCAGCTTTCAGGGGTTGTACAGTGATGATGGCTGAATCGGGCAGGATCAATCCACCAGAGGGGATGCCATCAAAATTGACATCCGGCGCATATATCTCCCAGTTGTTTTTGTTTTCAGTGGAGAAGACCAGCTGATACTTTTTATTGGCGATCTTCTTGGAAACAGCTTTCCACTCAATGGCTTGTATGGTTTCCTGTGCAGTTGAAAACTGTACAAAAAACAGGGAGAACAGCAACCCCAGGAGGACTGTTTTTTTCATAAAAATTAATTTCTAACCGCCAATGGCAATCTTGAAGGGAACCTCAGCCGGCGGCAGGCAGAGTTCATCATTACAGACCATGAATTCTATTTTGCCATTGAGGCTTGTTTTTGCTTTTGTCTTTGCATTGACCACCTGTACGAAGGTTACCGTCTTTTCATAGAAGTTCACCTTGCCATCCCAGGCTTCTTCCATCTTGGTGATTTTCTTTCCCTGCTCCATAGGCTTGCCATCCACTGTCAACAAGGGGTTGGGCGTGAATGTGATGGTGGTTGGAACTGGGCCTTCCACCCCTGCAACCTGCGCGTAGAGGTGGTAATTTCCTGAAATTGTTGCAGTCATGCTCACTTCATAGCGTTTGTCACCAATTTTTTTGGAAGCATAGGTCCAGCTTACCTGTTTTGCAGATCCCATTTGGGCAAAACCTGAAATTGAAAGAAAAATGAGGGATAATAAGAAAAAATATTTTTTCATCTGATATTGTTTAGGCGGTTACAGCATCTTTGACATGCTGAAGCAGAAGGGTATTGAAAACACTGACTCCATCGGTATTGCCAATTTTGCTGGAACAGGCCCTTTCTGGGTGTGGCATCATGCCAAATACATTCCTTTCCTTGTTGCAAATTCCTGCAATGTTATGCAGCGTACCGTTGGGGTTGGCTTCGGGCCTGATGTTCCCATTTTCATCACAGTACCGGTAAATGACCTGATCGTTATCAAGGATGGATTGGATGGTGGCTTCATCGGCCTGGAAACGTCCTTCGCCATGGGCGATGGGAATCTTGAGCGCCCTGTTCTCTTTTCCTATGATATGAACATTCTTGCAAATGAACTGCTGGTTGGCATTTTTAAGCAAAACACCCGGAAGCAGGCCTGATTCACAAAGGATCTGAAATCCATTGCAGACACCAAGCACTTTTCCTCCGCGCTGGGCAAAGGCAATGGTCTGTTGCATCATCGGGCTGAAACGGGCAATGGCTCCACAACGGAGGTAATCACCATAGGAGAATCCCCCTGGCAATACAATGCAATCTTCGGTTGAAAACGCAGAAAGATCATCGTCTTTGTGCCATAGCTCAATTACTTCCTGACCAAGGTCGTCCCTCAAGGCCCCCATCATGTCACGGTCGCAATTGGACCCAGGAAATACAACAACACCAAATTTCATTGGATTACAGTTTGTGCAAATTTATGACCTTTCAACCAATGTGTTTCAGGCAGTTTCAATTTTAACGCAGCATTGAAAGAATTATCAGGGTCAGAAAGATTAAATTGGGGATAAAATTTTTCTTGAAGGCAAGAAACAACGGGGAAAACAGCAATGCTGCAGGTACGAGCATTAAAGTTAGGGTTGTCGACATTTCCTTGATGGAAATCATGCAAATCACAAGGGTGGCCAGCATGAGGATCAGCATGATGAGATATGCTTTTCTGGCCTGGATCATCATTTTACCAATTTGTATATTGTAAGAAAATATTCCGATCCAAGGCAAGAGTAAAAACAGGCTGGTCTTGATCCATGCTAAAGGGCTCAGCGAGGGTAGTGTAAAATCCATTGAAACAGGAGGAAAAACCATTGATAAATTCAGTGTGTCAAGCAGATACAAGCCGGAAAAAATAAAATAGAAGGGCAGGACAAAACCTGTAGTGGAGAGCAGCCATTCCCTGATTGAGGCAGGCCGCATGATCATGATACCAATGGCAATCCAGCAAAATAGTATCAAAAAGCCTGTATTCATTGACGCCATACAACCAACAATAAAACCTGTCAACAACAGTTTGTTGTTGGCATTGCTCTCCTTATACATAGTGATGAGCAGTTTGAAAACAATCAGCACCATTCCATTCAGCACCAAAAAAATCGGGGTTGTATGAAAAGGCAGCAAGGCATTGAGCAATAAGAAAGACATGGCAGGAATAAAGCCTGCCCTTTCCATGAGCTTGTGGTCTGTAATGATCTTATTGAAGATTAGTGCTTCCGCTAGCAATAATGCTGTGCACATTATTTTTCCCAGCATGCCGTTGGATCTGTCCAGAAAAGACAGGTATGCAGACAATGCTTTGAAAATGGCTGTATTGGCTGCTGGCACTGCGGCATTTACCGTTGCGTCGACGGTAAATGCTGGCAAGAGGGCCAGCAAACCCAGCAGCAGCAGGGAAAGGGGGTTGTTATGCTTAAAAATTCCTATCACGTTGCTTGATCAAAATTCTATCTTTGCAAAGCAAATATAGTTCTTGTACATGCAGGGCATGATAATTTGTCTGAGCCCAACCTGTTTTCCGAATTTGGGCATGAATTCATAATCCCTGTTGAGGTTCTTTAAGGTAGGCTGTCGTTTTATTTTTCCTTCTGCGTCTATTGTGGCGGAGTTCAGCAACAGTTCTCGTTTTTCTTTCTGGTTGAAAAGAAAGCGCAGGTCATTCCCCGTATTGAAAAGTTGGTAGGAGATGAATGAGTCTGAGTTGTCGTCGTATTGGTTTTTCCTGACAGTATTGCTCCAGCGCAACTTCCCATCTGCATTGAAAAAGAATACCATGATGTTTTCCGACACATGCCGAACATAATTGTTCTGTTGCCCGAACCTGTTGAAGGGGTCATAAAATCCGTAATTGTACATCCTGCTCATAGGTGATGAGTACCACATATCAAAAGGCGAATAAAAGCCACCACCATATAGGTAATCGTATCTATTCCAGGCGCTGTTTTTGGAAGAGGAATAGTACAGTTCAGAAACCACTGCGTATCCTCCGTCCTGCACAGGGATCACGTGGCGGATGAAATGGTCGTTGAACGCGGTTTTCATGGCTCCGGTTTCGCTTTTGGCATCCATCCGAACGCTGTCATTGAAGACAAAATCTGTTTCAGATGCCACTGCCTCCGTTTTCTTGTCCCAGACCAGTGAATACAATCCATCGATGTTTCCCCGTTTTTGTTTGTAGAAAAAGGAAGTCATGATGATTCTTTTATTGAAATTGTCAAACTTCAATTTCACTTCATCAAGGGTTTTTTCCTTGAGCACTACAGGCACAATTTTTATGGAATCGCTGAGGGCACGCTTGAAAACAAGGTCGATTTTGTTGACGTATTCTCTTCCTCCGGTTCTGGCGCTTCTGCCAAAAATGAAATCTCCGTCATTGTCCACCAGAAAATCAGTGAAGGAGCCTTCGCGATCGTTCACCCTGAGTCCAAAATTGCTTTTCTTTTTCAGCTGCATCTTGTTGTCGTAGAGCAGTGAGGTGATGAGGTAATTCTTTTCATTCGGGCGCTTGATCTTGAAGATGACAATCTGTTTCTTGTCGTCACTGCTGATCATGGAGTAAACCTTGTTGTCCATCAGCCCCGACATTTGGGAGGTGTCAAGATCAACAGGATCTGTCATGAGTTTTCCATCTGCATTGATCTTGACCATTGAACAGTACATGACATTCCGCCGCTGGTGCTGATAGACCATGTAGGCAAAGTCATTGTAGGCAATGAAATCAACATTGATGACCCTGTCAGGCAAGAATTCAAGCCGGACCCTGTTCTTTAGCTTCATTTCAAGGTCATAGACCGAGATGTCATGGCGATTTTTGAAATTCTTGTAGACATTGATGTTGCTGCCCATTTTGCCGATGATTTCAAAATTCATTTCCCGGTAATCGTCTTTGTCTACTTCGGAGTAATCAATCTGTTGTGCAAAGGATCCTAAGTGGAGCAGGCAGCTGAGGAGAAATATGATGATATGTTTCATGGTCTTTGCTTTCAGTATAAAATTAGGTCAACCTTTGTTAAAAGAAACAAATATTCGCTATACCTTTGAAAAGCCATATGGCAATCATCACATCTTTTTATAGTGAGTAAACAGCTTAACAAGGTAACCGGCGCGGGGTTACTGATCGCCCTGGGGATCATTTACGGAGACATCGGAACCTCTCCTCTTTACGTTTTTAGTGCAATCATCAATGGACGAGTGATCAGCGAAGACCTGATTTTGGGAGGCATCTCCTGTATCATCTGGACACTGACATTGCAGACAACGGTGAAATATGTGATTTTGACCCTGCAGGCAGACAACAGGGGTGAGGGAGGAATTTTCTCTCTTTATACCCTCGTGCGCCGGCGGAAAAAGTGGCTTGTTGTTCCGGCAATGGTTGGCGGTGCAGCATTGCTGTCTGAGGGTATCATCACCCCCCCCATCTCAGTAACTTCAGCTATCGAGGGTTTGGCACAGCTGCCCAGGTTTGCTACCATTTCTGAGATGCAGATTGTTTATATTGTTTTGGGCATACTGGCCTTCCTCTTTTTCATGCAGCAATTTGGTACGGCCTCTATCGGCAAGTTATTTGGCCCAATCATGTTCATTTGGTTTGCCATGCTGGCAGTACTGGGCGTCTACAATATAACTGCTGACTGGAGTATTTTCAAAGCATTTAATCCAAGTTATGCCATCAATCTCTTGATAAATTATCCAAAAGGATTTTGGCTTTTGGGAGCTGTTTTTCTTTGTACAACAGGAGCGGAAGCCTTGTATTCTGATCTTGGACATTGTGGCAGGCAAAATATCCGTATTACCTGGATTTGGGTAAAGATAGCCTTGATATTGAACTACCTTGGACAAGGTGCTTTTCTACTCGGTCAGCAAGGCAAGATCTTTGCAAACGCCTCACTGATCAAGGATGCGGCATTTATTTCACTTCATCCCAATGCTGAATTGTTGAGGAATCCTTTTTACGCGATGATGCCTGATGCATTTTTGTTGTTCGGTATCATCATTGCCACTGCCGCCGCAATTGTGGCCAGTCAGGCCATGATCAGTGGCTCATTCACATTGGTGAGCGTAGCCATGCGGCTCAACTTGTGGCCCAAGTTTCGAATCAGTTATCCTACAGAGGAGCGTGGCCAGCTTTTCATTCCGGCCATCAACGGAATACTGTTTGTTGGTTGCTGCTGCATTGTGATGTATTTCAGGTCATCCAGTAACATGGAAGCAGCCTATGGATTGGCTATCACGTTGTGTATGTTTGCAACCTCTATTTTATTTGCCAATTTTCTCGTATTGAGAAGGGTAAAGCCCATTTGGATTTACTTGTACCTCGGGGTCTATTCTATCATCGAATTCAGTTTTCTGGTTGCGAATTTGGAAAAGTTCCCTCATGGTGGCTTTGCCACATTTGTGTTGGGAGGTATTTTTGCGCTCGTCATGTATGTATGGTTCAAGTCAAGAAAGATCAAAAACCGTTACGTGGAATTTGCAAGGCTGGACAATTATCTCCCCGTTTTACAGGAGCTCAGCAATGACCAGTCCATCAACAAATATGCAACCCACCTTGTTTACCTGAGCAGCGCCAACAATCCCAAAGAGATTGAGTACAAGATCATCCACTCCATACTGAACAAAAAACCCAAGCGGGCAGACATATATTGGTTTGTTCACGTAGATACAATGGACGATCCCTACACTTGTGAATATGAAGTGCAGACCATTATTCCCAATGAAGTGATAAGGGTAGAATTCAGATTGGGTTTCCGTGTGCAACCCAAGATCAACCTCATGTTCAGGAAAGTGGTGGAAGACATGGTCTCCAACAAGGAAGTAAACATCACCTCCAGGTATGAAAGCCTTCAGCGCAATAACATTGCCGGTGATTTTGAGTTCATCGTGATGGAAAAATTCCTGAGTCAGGACAATGAGCTGCCATTCTGGGAAAGGGTGGTAATGAAACTGTATTTCTGGCTAAAGGAAGTTTCCCTTTCAGAAGAAAAAGGATTCTCATTGGATGCCAGCAATGTAACGGTTGAGAAGTTTCCGTTGGTGGTTGCTCCGGTTAAAAGTTTAAAACTGAAACGCATCATACAAGATGAAGAATAATCCTGATACCCTTCGTGTGCTCATTGTCGGTTGCGGCAACATGGGCGCTGCCCATGCCATGGCCTTTCACAATATGCCAGGGGCAGAAATTTGTGGCATTGTTTCTACCGGCAAAAGCAAGGAATTGTTGAATGAGAAACTGGGTGGCGGACACCTGCTTTTCAGTGATTACCAGGAAGCCCTGAATGCTACCAATCCAGATGCTGTCTGCATTTCAACCTATCCAGATACCCATGAAGCATTTGCTGTAATGGCTTTTGAAAAAGGATGCCATGTGTTCATGGAGAAACCAATTGCCGATTCGGTGGCTGGTGCTGAAAGGGTGGCTGCCGCCGCGAAAAAAGCAGGAAAAAAACTGGTCGTTGGATATATTCTCCGCCATCATCCCTCTTGGATAAAATTCATTGAAATTGCCCAGCAGCTGGGCAAACCCCTGGTGATGAGGATGAACCTGAACCAGCAAAGCCATGGTTACATGTGGGATGTGCACAGGAACCTCATGAAAAGCCTCAGCCCGATTGTTGACTGTGGCGTTCATTATATTGATGTCATGTGCCAGATGGTAAGGTCCAGGCCAGTGCAGGTTTCGGCGATTGGCGCAAGACTGACCAACGACATACCTGAAGGAAATTATAATTATGGACAGTTGCAGATCAGGTTTGAAGATGGATCTGTGGGCTGGTATGAGGCTGGTTGGGGGCCTATGATCAGTGAAACTGCATTTTTTGTCAAGGATGTGATTGGGCCCGAAGGATCTGTTTCCATCGTTGCCAAAGATGCCGGGGCTGCAGGCAAATCAGATTCAGTGGAAGCCCATACCAAAACAGAATCACTGCGCTGGCACCATGCTTCAATTGATGCCAACAATGCTTTTACAAAACAGGATGAATGGATAGACCTTACCGATGAACCAGACCACCAGGAGCTCTGCAACCGCGAGCAGTCCTATTTTCTGAAGGCCATTCAAGATGACATCGACCTGACAGACCATGTTGAAGATGCCGTAAACAGTCTTCGTATCGCTTTTGCCTGTGATGAAAGTGTAAGAACAGGGGAAGTGGTTAAACTCTAACTATTGTTCGTTTAAGCCGAGTAGGCCAAATTTCTAGCATTATGTCTTGGCCAAAGTGGCTGGGGTAAAAACAGTTGTTGTTCTTACCCCAGCGATACCCCGGCATTTATTTTGATTTTTCCTTTTCAATGGCTTTTTTGACGTTGGTCTCAAATTGGACATTGATTTCCAATGCCTTTTTTTCAGCTGCATCCACCCTTGATGACAGCGTCTTGATGCTTTCCAGTTGCAGGTTGCTGGGTCCGGCCTCATTGAAACAAATCGCCTGGTACACCTGGGTGATGTCCTCCCTCAACCTTGATTCATCTGCAAACATGGATGTTTGTTTGGTTGGGATCAGGGTTGCCCTCAGCGTTTCTAATGCAGTCAGGTAGTCATTCCCCAGGGCGATTGATTTTTTGTTTTTCAGTTTCGCAACATCTTCTTTGTAGGTTTTTTGCTTGTCAGCAATTCCAGCAACAATGGAGGCCAGCGATGTGTGAAGCGTATACAATTTCATGGCAGACTCATGCTGGGCCTTTCTTTCAGCCAAGCTAAAGCTGGAATTCTCTTCGTGTACCAAACGGAACGGCTGCTTGTACTCATCCTTTCCAACTTTCAATGTAACTGTATAGTTTCCTGGCAGTACCTGTGGCGCAATGGCCCCGCCATTGTCAGGCTTTGTGGCACCTGTGGCGGTTTTGGGCGGTGCAATCCGCTGAGTCCAGGTAACGCGGTTGATTCCTTTTCTGTTGGTTGCAGGGATGGACTGTACGAGTTTGCCTTCTCCATCGTGTATCTCAAGCTTGATGGTACCGGAATTGATCCTGTCTTTGAAATAATACTGGAAGGGTTTGATGGAAGGTGCATTGGGTGAAACCCAACCTCCGGTGCTAGGGAAACCGCCATTGCCAAAATTTCCTGTAGAAAGGGTGATATCACCTGTTTCAAAAAGATGAACATCTTTGGCAAGGATCTCATTGGTGAGCCCGCGCATGGCAGAAATATCATCCACAACCATGATACCCCTTCCATGGGTAGCGATGATCAGGTCATTGGTGGCAGGATGAATTTTAATGTCGCGCACCAGGGCATACCAGGGGATGTTGTTTTTCATCCTGAACCAGTCTTTTCCTGCATTCAGGCTGGCAAACAATCCCATTTCTGTTCCAAGAAACAAGAGGTTGGGATTGATGGGGTCTTCAATGATTTTGTGGGCAAATCCGCTGAATTCATTGCTGGAAAAGGCTTTCCAGGTTTTGCCTCCATCAGTGGATTTGGCGGCATAGGTATTGTGGTCGCCATACATGTGGTTGTCAAACGTTGCATATACAATCTCTTTACTGACATGCGAAGGCTCAATGCTGCTGACCCATGTTTGTGCAGGGATGCCATTGCCATTGATGTTGACAGCGGTATTGGTCCAGGTCTTTCCTCCATCGCGGGTCAGTTGAAGATTGCCATCATCGGTTCCCACCCAGATTATTTTTTCATCCAGCGGAGATTCGGCAATGGTGAAGATGGTGGTATGGTTTTCTGCGGACGTGTTGTCTGCGCTTAGACCACCATTGTTTTCCTGTTCCTGTTTTTTCTTGTCATTGGTGGTCAGGTCTGGTGAGATGCGTTGCCAATTCCTTCCCTGATCAGCAGAGCGGTAGAGGTATTGTGCAGCAGTATAGAGGTTCTTAGGATTGGCTTTCCCTGTAACAATTGGAGTATTCCAGTTCCACCGGAGTTTGTCTTCAGCACTGGTTTGCAGCGGGCGGATGCTCACTGATTTTACAGTTCTGAGGTCAATCCTGTTCACATCTCCACCCTGGGATTCTGCATAGGCCATGTTCTGATCTGTAGGATCAGGAACTACCCAGAAGCCATCACCACCGTAGATCGGTTTCCAGTCGCCATTGGCCACCCCTCCAGCAGTTGAGGAGGGCGCAACCCAGCTTCCATTGTCTTGTAAGCCACCAAATACTTTGTAGGGCTTGCCCATGTCATGGTCTACATGGTAAAACTGTCCGACTGGCAAGTTTTGGACAAAGGTCCAAGTGGCGCCCCTGTCAAGGCTCATGTAAACGCCACCATCCGTTCCCAGGTAAAGCTGGTTGGTATTGGAAGGGTTGATCCAGAGTGCGTGATGATCACTGTGTACCCAACCTCCCTCACCACTGGCTTCTGCAAAAGAATAGCCTCCATCACTGGAGTATGAAAATGAATAAGCGGGACGGTAAACCCTTTTGGGATCTTTAGGGTCAATCACCAGTGTACTGAAGTAAAAAGGCCTTGATACAACATTGAGTGAAGCACTTTGCTGTTTCCAGCTTGCACCGCCATCTGCTGAAATGTACAAACCTGTTTGTTTTGCTTCAACAATTGCCAAAAGGTTGTTGGGTGAAGAAGGGGAGATGGCCAAGGCCGTTCTTCCAATGGGTTTTGCCGGCAAGCCGTTCTCAAGTTGTTTCCAGGTTTTGCCGGCATCCATGCTTTTCCAGATGCCACTTCCTTCCCCGCCTGATGAAAATGAATAGGGTGTTCTCCTGAATTCCCAGGTGGTTGCGTAAAGGGTATTCGGGTTGCTGGGGTCGATTGAAATGTCTGCACATCCCGCTTTATCTGAGATGAAGAGAATTTTTTCAAATGTTTTTCCGGCATCAACGGATTTGTATAACCCGCGGTGTTTGCTGTCGCTCCAGAGCGGACCGGGTGCAGCAACATAAATGGTATTGGAATTCGAAGGGTCGATGACAATTTTTGCGATATGTTCTGTTGAATCAAGTGCACCCGTCTTGCTCCAGTTGCTTCCTGCATCTGTGGATTTGTAGAACCCATTGCCGATGGATACTGAATTGCGCATGTTGCTTTCGCCGGTACCAGCATAAACAACTTTTGGATTTTTCTGGTCGATGGCAATGGCTCCGATGCTCTGACAATATTTATCAAAAACAGGTTTGAAAGATGCACCAGCATTGGTTGTTTTCCAAATACCCCCACCTGCTGTACCAATGTAGATTGTTTTGCCTTTTTCTGCATCAACTCCTTCAATGGCAGAGATCCTGCCGCTCATCGTGCCAGGGCCAAGCACCCTTGCTTCGAGCGTTCCAAAACTGCTTGAATTCACTTCTGTTTGTGCAGATGCAATGGAAAATATCGCGGTGCAAAAAGCAGCGATTCCTATGGATGAAAATGAAATGTTCATGGTCTAGGTTTAATAAAAAAAACCCGGCTTTGGACCGGGTTCGGGTGTTTGAAAATGTGTTTATTTTGTTACAACTTTGAAAACAGCCTCGTCAATTTTTCCGTTGACAATCACTTTGGTAATTGTGATGGGTGCAGGTACAGCGGTGCTTTCAATGGTATAGGCAATAACAATACCTTCGGGTAATTTCTGGTAGTTGCTCATGTTCACCACTGATTCAACTTCCTGGCCATTGGCAGACATTTTTGAACTGGTGCGCACGATATAATATGTTTTGGGGTCGAAGAAGAAAATCGACTCATTGCCACTTTTCCTGGTCAGTTTAACCTTTAAACATTCAACGCCTTCGACATCTTCTTTGTCCATCAGTTGGATGGTATGGCCTTTGGCTTTGTAATCAACAAAATCACCCTGAAGGTCTAGTTGGTCTTTGCCATATTTCAATTCATCCTGTGTAATGGGTTCTGGCTTGGTCTGGCCTTGCATTGGATTAAAATTCCATCCACCTTCAGCGGTAATGATGGAATATCCTGTCATGCCCATCACTGTATATTCCTGCTTTGTGCCTTTGTTGTGGACTGCAGTAATAACAAGTGGAATATCCATTCCCTGAACACTCAGGGTGGCTTCCTGCCTCATGCTGTTTATTTTTTTCCAGTTGTCGGTTCCGCCGATGGCGGTGATGTGTTTTGCAACAATTTCATCTGCAGATTGTGCAATCGACATTGAAGACAAGAGTAAGCCAGTTACTGCGAATGATAGGTATTTGATCAGTTTCATGGTTATGTATTTGTATGCAAGATAGTTTGCTTTGCTTTTCAGCAAAAATCTTCTCTGTTAATTATTGAATTTTCTACACCAGCGGTAAATTCATGCATATAAACTACACGAATCCTTCGTAAATTCCCCTCCATGAACCAATTCACCATCAAGGGCAATCTGGTTGACTCCCTGTCCAAAACGTTGTCACCTGCCTCCATTGAAATCCGGGAGGGGAGAATCCATTCCATTGAAATGATCAGCGACATTTTTCCCGATCCTTCATTGCCTTTTATCAGCCCTGGCTTCATTGACGCACATGTTCATATTGAAAGTTCCATGCTTATCCCGGCGGCTTTTGCGCGGCTGGCAGTGGTTCATGGTACAGTGGCAACAGTCAGTGATCCCCATGAGATTGCCAATGTTTGCGGTATGGAAGGCGTAAGGTTCATGATCGACAATGGAAAGACCGTGCCGTTCAAATTTAATTTTGGTGCCCCCAGTTGTGTGCCTGCCACGGTTTTTGAAACCGCTGGGGATGTTTTGGATGCCTCCAGCGTAAAGGAATTGTTGGCGCTCAACGATATAAAGTACCTCACAGAAATGATGAATTTTCCTAGTGCCATAGCCGGAGACCCTGAAGTCCTTGAGAAAATTGCTGCTGCAAAGGTCTTGGGTAAGCCGGTTGATGGGCATGCACCAGGCCTGAGTGGTGAAGGTCTCAGGACCTATGTTGCAAGAGGCATTTCAACCGATCATGAATGTTTTACGATTGAAGAGGCGAAAGAAAAACTGGCCCTTGGGATGAAAATCATCATCAGGGAAGGCAGTGCTGCAAAGAATTTTGAAGCGCTGATTCCTTTGATGGAAACCCATCCCGAAATGCTCATGTTTTGTTCTGATGACAAACATCCAGACAGCCTAGTGGACGGGCATATCAACCAGCTTTGTGCAAGGGCCGTCAAAGCGGGATATGATCTTTTCAATGTTTTACAAGCTGCCTGCATCAATCCTGTTGCTCATTACAAACTCAATGTGGGCTTGCTTCGGGTGGGTGATCCTGCCGATTTTATCCTCCTGGAAAACCTGTCTGATTTTAAGGTGCTGGCAACCTATGTTGATGGGGTTAAGGTGGCAGAA
Organism: Chitinophagaceae bacterium; assembly: GCA_947463105.1. Lineage (GTDB taxonomy): Bacteria > Bacteroidota > Bacteroidia > Chitinophagales > Chitinophagaceae > Pollutibacter. The sequence goes on along the minus strand of CANHSD010000020.1, from coordinate 3,778 downwards.
AATGGACTATCGTTGATCCTTGGTTCCAGTCTTGATGCTGTCGAAACAAAAGAAAGTAATTCTTCATCAGCACCCATAAATAGGTTTGGCATTGGGAAAATCAATGTACAGGATTTGAGGATGGAAGGAGAGGGCAGGTATGGACTTCCTGTTATTGGATGCCTGGATGGCCAACTGATAACAGAAAAGCTGGCACTCCATCCTCAATTGGTTGATGCTGAATGGTGTAGTGATGTTGAGCATGATGTGCTCAAGATTGTAGTGGTGAACCGGTATCACCCCGCACCCATCGCCAAGGCCTTCATTCATCGTTTTGGATTAACCAGTGGTGCCATCGCCTCATCCGTTGCCCACGATTCACACAATATTGTTGCTGTTGGTGTTGATGATGAAAGCCTTGCCAGGGCCATCAACCTTGTCATAGAAGCCAAGGGTGGCGTGAGTTGTGTTGGTCCAGACGTTGCGCATTGCCTGCCATTGCCAATCGGCGGACTGATGAGTGCAGACGACGGATATACTGTTGCAGCAGCCTATACAACAATTGACAAGGCAGCAAAATCATTGGGATCAACCCTTTCTGCCCCTTTCATGTCCTTGTCTTTCATGGCACTCTTGGTTATTCCACATGTAAAGCTGAGTGACAAGGGGTTGTTTGATGGAGATGCGTTTGGGATTTATGAATGAAAGTTGAAGAGGTTTAAGATATAACTTCAACCTCCTCAACCCCTTCAACAATTTTACCTCATTCTATTCGCTTCACTCAACAACTTCTCATCCTTTCTGATCCCCCTGAAAGCGAATACCAGAAAGAGGATAATGAAGAAGGGAAGGATGGCGCTTAGTTCCCAGGTTCCCTGGGCAATGCCAAACTGTTGCTTGAATTTGTCTACTGAGAAATATTCAGTGGCAACTGTCAATACAGAAAGAACCATGTTAATGATGATTAATTTTTTCTGTAGTCCGCGGTTCTTGAAAAGAAAAATAGTGATAAACGGGATCACAATGGAGAGCGCCACAATCAGCAACAAGATCAGGTTTTCACGTATGGAAAAAATCTTTACCAGTCCATCTGCAGTTGCTCCTGAAAAAACAGGAACAAACAGGATCAGTGTGGCACAGAGCGCAGATAAGAGTAACCAGAGGGATTGAATTCTTTGTATCATAAAAATATTTTATCCGAGTTCGGGATAAAGCGGAAACTGTTGCATAAAGGCCTTCACATCGTCTTTCACCGCAGCAATAACAGTTTCATCATCAGCATTCATCAACACCTTGTCGATCATGTCCACAACAGTTTGCATGTGGGAGGCATTCAGGCCACGGGTGGTGATGGCGGGTACCCCAACCCTGATGCCCGAAGTAACAAATGGACTCTTGTCATCGTAAGGCACTGAGTTTTTGTTTAGTGTGATGTGCGCCCTATCAAGCGTTTCCTGTGCTTTTTTGCCGGTGATGTTTTTGTTCCTCAGATCGATGAGCATCAGGTGGTTTTCTGTGCCACCACTGATGAGGTGATATCCCTGTTTGACAAAAGCCGCAGCCATGGTCTGGGCATTTTCCTGCACCTGCTGTTGGTATACCTTGAAGGATGGATCCAGAATTTCTCCGAAAGCGATGGCTTTTGCTGCAATCACATGCTCTAGCGGTCCGCCTTGGATACCAGGAAACACTGCAAGGTCAAGCAATGCACTCATGGTGCGGGTATTGCCTTTTGGATCTTTTACACCAAATGGATTCTCGAAGTCGTTCCGCATCATGATTACACCACCACGGGGTCCGCGAAGGGTCTTATGGGTTGTAGAGGTCACAATATGGCAATGGTTAAATGGATCATTGAGTAAACCAGCGGCGATGAGCCCTGAGGGATGTGAAATATCTGCCAATACCAATGCACCAATCTCGTCGGCTACAGCGCGGATGCGGGCATAGTCCCAATCGCGGCTATATGCTGATGCACCGCAGATGATCATTTTGGGTTTTTCTGCGCGGGCAATTGCTTCTAATTGCTCATAGTTGACCAGTCCTGTTTCTCTTTCAACCCCATAAAAGAAAGACTGGTAAGTCTTTCCGCTGAAGTTAGCGGGGCTGCCATGGGTCAGGTGTCCGCCCATGCTAAGGTCCAGTCCGAGTATTTTGTCTCCTGGCTTGAGGCAGGCCAGGAATACAGCGGCATTGGCTTGGGCGCCACTGTGAGGCTGCACATTTGCCCATGATGCGTTGAAAACTTGCTTGAGCCTGTTAATGGCGATGGTTTCAATTTCGTCGATCACTTCACAGCCTCCATAATACCTTTTGCCAGGATAACCTTCGGCATATTTGTTGGTGGCAACCGATCCCGTTGCCTGCATCACCTGAAGGGAGGTGAAGTTTTCAGAGGCTATCAGCTCAATACCTTCCCTTTGTCTTTTGAGTTCTTTCTTCAGCAGGTCAAAAATGAGATTGTCATGTGCCATGGAGTAAAGTTTGCGCAAAATTAAACCTATTCACAGAAAGAAAAAATCTAGTCTATCACCAGTTTTACACACCCATTCTGATGAATTCAGTGCAACTGCCATATTCTGTGGCATCATTGCTGCTAATCAGCACCAATCTGTTGTTGCAAAGCGATGAAATAAGGTGTTTATACAAATCAATGCCTTGTTGGTCGAGGTTGGTGCAAGGTTCATCCAACAAGAGCACTGGTGTGTCAGAAAAGAATGCCTGCGCCAGCTTCACCCTTTGCTTCATGCCAGAGCTGAAGTACCTGATTTGTTTTTGTTTAGCCTTGGATAGCCCTATTTCATCTATGATCCCTGTTGCATTCCAGCCCTTGATAAAAGGCTTGAATGAGGCATGGTAACTGAGGAACTCTGTAGGGGTCATTTCTTCAATAAGTTCCAGATAAGGTGCAGAAATGGAAAGTTGCTTGTAAACCACTTCAGGTTCCAATACTTTCCCATTCAGGGTGAAGGTTATTTTCCCCTCTGTGGTGTACAAAGCCCCTGCAATGCACTGCAGAAAGGTTGATTTGCCGGAGCCATTGTGTCCTGTGATGGCATAGTGCTGGTTGGAATGCAGTTCCAGGCTCAGGTTCCTGAAGATCCATTCACGGTTGAATCGTTTTCCGGCATCAATTACCGAGATCCTCATCTATGGAAATTTTACTGAAACGCTTGATGATGCCGCGGCCACTTTCTCGGATAAAGGTTACAATCTCATCCCTTTCATCGGTAACGGGAAACTCCTCCTCAATATAATCCATGGCCTGGGTGGTATTCATTCCCTTGTTGTAGATATAGCGGTAAATGTCCAGGATCTCATTTATTTTCTCAACCGTAAACCCCTTGCGCTTCAGGCCAACCGAGTTGACGCCAGCATAGGATAGGGGTGTCCTTCCTGCCTTGATGTAAGGAGGAACATCTTTTTGAACCAAAGATCCTCCGGCAATGAAAGAATGCTGTCCAATCTTAACAAACTGGTGAACCGCACACATCCCTGCAAGGATAGCATAATCCCCCATCACCACATGTCCGGCGATTTGGGTATTGTTGCTCATGATACAATGGTTGCCAATTTCACAATCGTGGGCAATATGGCTGTAGGCCATGATCAGGCAATTGTTTCCCACAACAGTTTTCCATTTGTCTTTTGTTCCCCGGTGAATGGTCACAAATTCTCGGATGGTGGTGTTATCGCCGATTTCCACACTGGTCACTTCCCCTTCAAACTTCAGGTCTTGGGGAGCGGCAGAAATAACTGCGCCAGGAAAAATCCTGCAATTTTTGCCAATGCGTGCCCC
>CANHSD010000019.1 GCA_947463105.1 Chitinophagaceae bacterium | reverse complement strand
TTGACTTTGTTGAAAGGACTTACTTTCAAATCGTCCCTTTCAGCTTCATCCATTGATGAGCGCAATGGTGAATTCAGGAACACCCTTTCAAAGTCTCAGTTGACCAACCCTCCAAGGGCCAATTTCACCCAAAGGAACTGGGGTACTTACACGCTCGATAATCAGTTGTCTTACAATCTTACAAACGGAAAGCATAAATTGAGTGCAACTGCATTGCAAAGTGCATTCAAGAACAATGCAGAGACCTACTCAATCGCTTCAATTAACCTCCCTTTCGGATCACTTTGGTATAACCTGGGAACAGGAACAACGACTGCAACCAGCGCATTTTCAAGAAATTCTTTGGAGTCATACATGGGTAGGGTAAACTATACCTTCAATGATAAATATCTTTTTACCCTGACTGGCAGGGCTGATGGTGCTTCACAATTGGCAACTGAAAACCGCTGGGCATTTTTCCCTTCTGGGGCTTTTGCATGGCAGGCCGGTGATGAAGATTTTATCAAAAACATGAATATCTTCTCAGACCTTAAACTCCGTGTGAGTTATGGAGAAGTGGGAAATTCAAACGTTGCCGCATATAGTACACAGTCTGGTTTGTTGACAACATCATACAGCTTTGGTGCCACAGCAATAACTGCTTTTGCTCCGGCCGCCATTGGTAACAAAGACCTGAGGTGGGAGAGAAGCCAGGAACTGAATCTTGGATTGAACATGGGATTCCTGCAAAACAGGATTACAACCACTGTTGAAGTGTATAAAAGGAATACCCGTGACTTGATCCTCAACCAGACACTGCCTACTTCAACAGGTTTCTCTTCTGTGGTAACCAATGTTGGTAAGGTATCCAATAAAGGGTTGGAGATCATGCTGAACACAAGAAATATAGAGACAAAGAATTTCTCTTGGGGTACCAGCATCAATTTTTCTAAAAATATCAACAGGATCGAAGCACTTGCCAATGGTGTAACTTCTGTTATTGGAAGTGCTCTTTTTGTTGGCAAACCAGTGAGGTCTCATTTTGACTATCAATTTGCTGGAATCTGGCAGCTTGCTGACAGTGTTGCTGCAAAATCTTATGGACAGTTCCCCGGTTCTGTAAAAGTGACCGATACCAACAAAGACGGTGTGATTTCCAATTCAACAGGAAAGGATGACAGGATGTGGTTGGGTACACAGCTTCCTAATTTCACCATGGGTATGACCAATAGAATCAGCTACAAAAACTTGGACCTTTCTTTCCTTTTCTATTACAGAAACGGAACCATGTTCAAGAATGGTATGCTGGATGGAACCATGGGCGAGTACACTGGTGGCCGATACAATAAGATTTACATGAACTATTGGACCAGGAATAATCCTACCAATGATTTTTATGGTCCTGGTGTTCCACAGCCTTTCCGCGGTGCCAGAAGTTATGAGGACGCCAGTTTTGTGCGGTTGTCTGATGTAACGGTTGGCTATACTGTTCCCAAGAGCATATTGGACAAGAGAAAAATTGAAAGGATGAGGATTTATATGCAGGTAATCAATCCAAATTTCTGGACCAAGTACAACGGAATGGATCCTGAATACAATTCAAACACCTTTATTGACGATGTACCAAACCTGACTTATGCATTTGGTTTGAACATTGGTTTCTAAATATCAATCCTAAAAAAATAGTCATGAAAAATAATAATTTGATACGCTATATTTTCTCATTTGTCCTTATTGGATTGGTTGCCGGCGGATGTAAAAAGACATTCCTTGACGAGTTTAATCCAGCCAATCGTACCACTGATAATTTCTATACAACGGCTACTGGGTATGAAAGCCTTGTAAATGCTTGTTATCCACTGTTGAGGGACATCACACAACAAAGGATTCCTACCTTGAATGGTACTGATCTTTTTTCTGCCAATGGTTGGACTGGTACTTTGTTGTTTCCAAGTTTAACGACGCAAGCAGGAAGTCCATATGATTCGTATGATATCAGCCTCAATTCATCTCTTGGTGAATTACAATCACTTTGGGACATGCTTTACAGGGAAATCAACAGGTGTAATGCTGCTGTTACCCGTGCTGCTGCTGTTACCGGTATGGCGGACTCAGTAAAAAACGCAAGGATAGGGGAAGCAAAATTCCTTCGTTCACTTTCTTACTTCTGGGCTGTACAACAATGGGGTGATATTCCCATGCCACTCACTGAAACAACTTCAGGAAGCCTGACTGTAAAAAAGACTGCAGCAAAGGATGTGTACTCGCAGATCATCACTGATCTTAATGATGCAATCGCAAAATTGCCTGTTACCCAAATTCCGGGTAGGGTTACCAAAGGTGCTGCGCAATTTTTGCTTGCCCGTGTTTACCTGACCAGGGGTTGGAATTTCAATAATTCTCTCGGTGGAACCACTGCAGACTTTACCAGTGCACTCGTGCTTTGTGACAATTTGATCGCCTCAGGTTTGTATCCAATGGAAGCCAACTGGAACAATCTATGGCCAATTCACAACAAGAATCCCAAAAGAGAAACTGCTACAGCTGCGAGTTCTGTTGCAGTAGCCAATGCCAGCAGGGAAGTTATTTTTGCGGTGCAATATGCCAATGGAACCGGTACTGCATTCAATGGTGATGCCAATTTGAGTACAGCCAATGGAACCATTGGGAATGACTTGCACAGCAGGTTCAGTGGTGGTCCTAACGGTGTAGCGCAAGAATCAAGGACAGCTACTTACAACAGGTTTTTGCCCAATCATAGTGTTACATGGGGCGCTTACAGGTTGTTTGATCCCCAAATGGATGTTCGTTATGAGGGCACTTTTAACAGTGTAGTGTATGCAACCATCGCAGGTTCAGTTTCATTGTCTGCAAACAGGCCTTATCCACAAAATCTGACACTTTCTTATGTCATGAATGATACTACCGCCATTGTATTGCCTTGGAATGTTCCCATGACATCCAACGCACAGCTTGGTGTGAATATTCCTGGTGGAACAAAGCGATATGCAGTCCAGAATGTTGTTGATCTTTTTTGGTTGGGTAAACTTACCTCTCCAACGCAACAGGTCAATGATGCCATGGGTTGGGGTGGTCCGATGTTTTGGAAGTTCTGGCAGCCTGGTATCACTTATGGTGATGGATTCTCAACATTCAACGACCCGCTTTTCAGGTCTGCTGAATTGTTTTTGATGGCAGCTGAAGCCATTGTAAAAGGCGCTACCGGAGCGAGATTGGGTACAGCCGATGTTTATTATAACAGGGTTTTGGACAGGGCTTTGGGCACCAATGCAGGCAGATCTCCCAACCGTGCCACCAATCCAGGAAATGTATTGGATCCTTTGACCAATATAACCTCATATCGCGCAACGCCATCTACCATCAATATTGACATGATTTTGGATGAATATGGCCGTGAGTTTCTTGGGGAAGGTAATGAGCGTTGGTACCAACTGAAGCGTACAGGAAAACTCATTGAGCGTGCAACAAGGTTCAACGGATGGACTGCTTGGGGCCGTGCCGGGGTTTCTCAAATCGCTGCCAAGCACCTTTTGAGGCCTATTCCACAAGGAATGCTCGACAACTCAAGTCCAAGAATTGAGCAGAATCCTGGATATTAATTTTAATGATTGAATATACAATGCCAGGTATTCATCACTTGTGAATACCTGGCATTTTTTCTATGTATAATTTTTAGCCCTTAACAACCACAATTGCGATGCCCAAGTCAATGAAATCTATCTTTTCTTCTGTATTATTCTTCACCTTTTTCAGTACGCTAACCTATGCCCAAAAGCCAGTAGCCAAGCCCGCGAAATCTGATTTGGTTGAGGTGATGGTTGATGCAGCCAACTCAAGATTTTTCTATTTCAGTTCAGCCACAAGGCCCTTTGGAATGGTCAATCTCAGTCCGGACATGAACCTTAAAGGTGTCTGGAACACAGGGTACAAATACAATGAAGATACCATCAGGTGTTTCAGCCATATCCATTGCTGGGAGTTATCTGGGATACCTGTATTGCCAACAACTGGAAAATTCAAGGGGCATCTAGGGTCGGATGTTTATGGGTCAACCTATTCCCATCAGAATGAGGTTGCAAAGCCAGGCTACCACAAGATAAAATTGAATACCTATGGCGTTACTGCTGAGTTGACCTCTACAACAAGGGTTGGTTTTCATCGGTATACTTTCCCCAAATCTGACTCAAGCTTCATTCAATTTGATTTTACTACTGTGTTGGGCTCATCAGAAACCCAAGAAGCAAAAGTTACCCAGCTTTCTGACAAGCAAATTGTTGGCGAAGTAATTATGGCAGCAACCATAAGAAGACCCAAGCCGATTACGGTTTATTTTGTAGCTGATTTTGACAAACCATTTGATCAATTTGGTGGCTGGAAAGATGGAAGCATCATCAATACTGCAAAAGAAATTTCAGGGCCACATACAGGTGCATTTGTTCGCTTCAAGACCAACGAGAATGATGTCAGGATGATGAAAGTGGCCATTTCTTATGTGAGCATAGAAGAGGCAAAGAAAAACCTGAAAGCCGAATTACTCCATTGGGATTTTACAAGGGTAGTCAACGAATCTGCCAAGGAGTGGGACAATTGGCTGGGAAGGATAGAGGTTGAAGGCGGCACCAATATTGAGCAACGTCGTTTTTACACTGACCTGTTTCATGCTTTGCAAGGAAGAAGGATTGTGAGTGATGTGAGTGGAACCTATATTGACAACACCGGAGCAAAGCCTCTGGCACGCAACATCCCGCTGGGAGCAGATGGAAAGCCAAAATACAAGATGTACAATTCTGATTCTTATTGGGGGGCACAGTGGTCGCTCAATACCTTATGGCACCTTGTGTATCCTGAGGTTACGGAAGAGTTCATCAATTCCATGTTGAAAATGTATGATGATGGCGGATTGATTCCGCGTGGTCCATCCGGTGGAAATTATACCTATGTGATGACGGGAGCAACAACAACTCCGTTCATCGTAAGTGCCTACCTCAAAGGCATCAGGGGTTTTGATATGGCCAAGGCTTATGAGGGCATGCGCAAGGATCATTTTCCCGGAGGGATGATGAGCAAGGCAGGCTATGAACACAAGACCTTCAAGGGTGGGGGAATTGAAGAGTATATTTCAATGGGTTATATTCCTCATCCGCTTCATCCCATCAAATACGGGTTTCACCAGGATGGAGCTGCCCAAACACTTGAATATGCCTACCAGGATTTTGCCATGGCTCAGATATCCAAGGTGTTGAACAAGCAAAGCGATTATGACCTTTTTATGCAGCGCTCAGGCAATTATAAGAATGTATTCAACAAAGAGATTGGCTGGATGCTGGCAAAAGACAGGAGTGGTAAATGGGCAGATCCAGTGGATATTCTTCAATATGAGCATGGCTTCAATGAAGGCAATGCCGCACAATACAGCTGGTTCGTTCCCCATGATGTTCCTGGCTTGATTGCCCTTCATGGTGGCAAAGACAAGTTTACTGATAAACTCAATTTTGCTTTTACCGAAGCACGCAAACATGGTTTCGTTTCTGGTAAATCTGAGAATCCTCCTGAAAGAGAAGCACAACGCAGGGTATACATCAACTATGGCAACCAGCCTTGTATGCAGACACCTTTCCTCTTCAACTATGCTGGTAAGCCATGGCTGACCCAGTACTGGACCAGGCAGCTCATTGATTCAGTATACAGTGGAATTTCTCCACAAAAAGGATACAGTGGAGATGAAGACCAGGGATTGATGGGGTCTTTGGCGGTGCTGCTGAAAATTGGACTTTTTTCAACTGACGGTGGAACATCTGAAAAGCCTTTTTATGAGATTACCAGTCCTATTTTCAAAAAGATAACCATAAAACTGAATGAAAAATTTTATCCTGGAAAGCAATTTGTGATTGAGACCAAAAACAATGTTCCGGGTAATGTATACATCCAGTCTGCAAACCTTAATGGTGCTGCTATCCAAAAACCTTTCTTCGATCATTCAGCGTTGATAAAGGGTGGAAGTTTGATCCTGCAGATGGGACCTTCCCCCAACAAAAAATGGGGTATCAAGGATTGATGAATACACCATACAGATATATTTTACCATACTACTGATTTACACCCAATGACAAAAAAAGTTTCAATCAAGGATATTGCCAAAGAACTTGAACTTTCGATTACAACAGTGTCGTTTGTAATCAATGGTAAGAGTGAGGAAATGGGCATAAGTGAAGCAACATCCAGTAAAGTATTGGAGCTCATCAAAAAACGGGACTATAGTCCTAATAGTGCAGCCAGGCTTCTTCGCACAGGAAAGTCCAATACCATTGGATTGATTGTAGAAGATCTTGGCAATTACTTCTTTGGCAATATTGCCAAGGTTGTTGAATTGGAAGCTTCAAAAAGAGGATACAATGTTTTTTTGAGTAGTACTGACAATAATCCTAAAACGGCAAAAGCGCTGATCAGAAAAATGCGCAACAGCTCAGTAGATGGAATGATCATTACACCTACCAAAGACCTTAACCAGGAGCTTGAGAAACTCAAAAATGATAAGATTCCTTTCGTATTGCTAGACAGAACTGTTCCTGGACTCTCAGCCAATGCAGTGGTGCTTGATAATTTTAAGGGTGCTTATGATCTTACCCTTCACTTGCTCAACAACGGATATAATGATATCGGATTTGTTACCATCTACAGTGATATGTCTCAAATGACTGAAAGGCAGAGGGGCTATTTTACTGCGATGGAATCATCAAAAAATTCAAGTACAAATGAACTGGTATTAAAAGTAAAATTCGATGATTCCGCCGAGAACATCATCTCTTCCATCAAGTCCTTTGTTTTGGAAAATCCTGAAATGGAGGCTCTGTTTTTTGCAACAAACTACCTGGGTGTTCATGGTATCGAAGCTTTGAAGCAGGTCGAAAAATCCATGCCTGATGATTTGGCAATAGTATGCTTTGATGACAATGATCTTTTTAGGCTTTTCAGTCCATCGATTACAGTGTCATCACAGCCAATTAATCAGATTGCAGTTGAGACCATCGAACTTTTGCTCAGTTTGGTAGAAAACGAGCTTAAACATGAAAGCCCGATCAGCAGGGTTCTTGAACCCGAATTGATTGAACGGCAGTCTTCCATACAAAAGCCTTTATGGGAAATTGAACAGGCAATGAAAAAATCTTTCAATAAAATATAAGGATGTGAAAAGGGTAATTTTTCTTTTGACAATTGTTTTGATATCATTTGTTTTCACAAGCAAACAATCGCTGCATTTCCCTGATTCAACAACAATCAATCGCCCACCGAATATACTTTTTGCCATAGCAGATGACCAGTCATTTGCTCATGTTTCTGCATTGGGTCAGGATATATTTAAAACACCTTATTTTGATGAGGTGGCAAAGCGTGGCATCCTTTTTACCAACGCTTTTGTTGCTGCTCCACAGTGCAGCCCTTCCAGAGCGGCAATGCTAACTGGCAAAAATATCTGGCAACTGGAAGAAGCAGGAACCCACTCCAGTTATTTCCCCAAAAAGTTTCCGGTGTTCACCAATGCATTGGAAACTGCCGGTTATTTTATCGGCTTTACAGGGAAAGCATGGGATCCGGGAAATTTTGAAAATGCAGGATGGGATAGAAATCCAGTTGGGCCAGAATACAACAAAAGGAAGTTCGAAAAAGTTCCGGCCAAAGGAATTGTCAATACAGACTACGCTGCCAATTTTAATGATTTTCTTAAAGATAAGCCATCAGACAAACCTTTTTTCTTTTGGTACGGATCCAAAGAACCACACCGGGTTTATGAAGCTGGTTCTGGTGCAAAGTCAGGACTCAAAGCAACTGATTCAACCGTGCCGAGGTTTTTACCCAATGATGATTTGGTTAAAAATGATATGCTTGATTATGCTTTGGAAATTGGTTGGTTCGACAAGCAATTGGGGGCCATGATCAAAATGCTTGAAGAACGTGGCGAGCTGGACAATACCATCATCATCGTTACAGCAGACAATGGCATGGCATTTCCATACGCAAAAGCAAATTTACAGGACTATGGAACGCATATACCTTTGGCCATTTGCGGTCCATCCATCAAAGGCTCTTCCAGAAAAGTAACAGACCTTGTAGGCATGATTGATCTCGCGCCAACAGTACTTGATCTCGCAGGCGTCAAACATTTCAGTGGTATCACAGGTAAGTCTCTGTTGCCCATTCTTCAATCCAAGGCTTCAGGCCTTATAGATCCATCAAGGTCTTATGTGCTCACTGGAAGAGAAAGGCATACCCATGCACGTCCAGACAACCTTGGCTATCCAGCAAGGGCTATTAGAACACAACAATATTTGTACATCAAGAACTATACCCCCAATCGTTGGCCAGCAGGGGATCCTGGATCCAATAAACAAATGGTTGCAGGCGGCAATGCTGATGAGAAATTTATTGAAGGGTATGAGGATATTGATGCATCGCCTACCAAAACACATATGATCAAAGAACGCCAGTCATTTCCAGGTTTGTTTACCCTCGGTTTCGAAAAAAGAAATGCCGAACAATTGTATGACATCATCAAAGATCCTTACTGTCTCAACGATTTGGCTAACAATAACAAAATGGCCAAGATCAAATCAAGCCTCAAAACTTTGCTGGAAACAAAACTAAAAGAACAGCATGATCCTAGGGCTGAAGGAAAAGGAGATGTCTTTGAAAGTTATCCAAGGTTTGGTGCCATGAAATCTTTTGATGGATTCAAGGAAAGGGGTAAGTATAATCCTGCATTCATTCAACAGTGAGTAATCATTATTTAAATATTCAACATAAACAAATGAACATTAAAACAATCTTTGCCAGTTGTCTTTTTTTTCTGTCAAATGTATCCCTGGCCCAGACGCCTGATATTTTCAAGGCATCCAATATCAAGTCTAATATGATCAAGGTTTCAGATTGGCAGATGAAACATTCCAATGGCAAGCCAGAAAATACCTGGACCAATGCGGCCTTTTATACTGGGGTTTTTGCAGCCTATGAAACAACCAAATCACCAGTATTGCGTGATTCATTGATGGCTATCGGTGAACGGAACAACTGGCTTCCTGCCAAGCGCTATGATCATGCAGATGATATCGCCATTACCCAGACATATATTGATCTTTATCGCATCAGCAAAAACGAGCTGATGCTCAAGGCAAGTATTGACTCAATCAAAAAATTGTCCTTAGTTCCCGGCGGAGAAATCAAAAGGCATGGTATCACATGGTGGTGGTGTGATGCTTTGTTTATGGCGCCTCCTACCTTGGCCAAACTATCAAAGACTTTAAACGATCCTTCTTACTTGGTATTGTCAGATACACTCTTCATGCAATGCTATCGGTTGTTGTACAACAGTGAAGAAAAACTCTTTGCCAGGGATGCATCCTATCTCATCGATGCCAATGGAAACGGGAAAAAGGAATCCAACGGAAAAAAAGTTTTTTGGTCACGCGGAAATGGTTGGGTGATGGCAGGACTGGTTCGGTTGTTGAAAGAAATGCCGTCCGATCACCCAACAAGGGAATTTTATATCAACCTCTTCAAAGACATGTCAACCCGCTTGATGTCATTGCAACAGGAAGATGGACTTTGGAGAACAAGTTTGTTGGATCCTGCTGCTTATGCTGGTGGAGAAGGAAGTGGTTCTGCTTTCAATTGTTATGCAATGGCATGGGGTGTAAACAACAAGCTTTTGGACAAGAAAACATTTCTCCCTGCCGTGAAGGCTGCTTGGACTGGGCTCAATACCCTGCTGACTTCAGAAGGAAAAGTGGGATGGGTTCAGCCCATTGGTGCAGATCCAAAAAGAAATTTCAATGCTGAAAGTTGGGAATCTTATGGTGCAGGTGCATTTTTATTGGCAGGATCTGAAGTAATCAAGTTGAAAAAATAAAATCATGATCGGAAGAAAGTTTGTTATGACTTCATCAAGCATCATCAAGACAAGAACCACAATGGTATTGGGTTTGGGTGTTTTTTTGAGTATTTCATTTATTTTATTTCCATCACATAATCAGATCCCCGTTGATACTAGGCCCAATATCATCTATATCATGGCAGATGATCTTGGCTATTCTGATCTGGGTTGTTATGGTGGGGAAGTCAGCACCCCCAACCTTGATCAGCTTGCAGCCAATGGCATCAAGCTAAGAAAATTCTATAACAATTCTCGTTGTTGCCCAACCCGCGCTTCATTGCTTACTGGTCAATATCCACATACCGTAGGCATGGGTGGCATGGTTGGACTAACGCAAGCACCCGTTGTAAAAGGATCTTATCAGGGATTCCTGAATGACAGTTTCCCAACTGTTGCGGAAGAATTAAAAAAGGTCGGATACAATACTTATATGTCGGGCAAATGGCATGTGGGTGAACGTCCTGAGCATTGGCCATTGAAACGGGGGTTTGATCGCTACTACGGATTGATCTCAGGAGCTTCCAGTTTTTTTGAAATTACTCCTGCAGAAAGAGACAAGCGTCGCTTTGTGTTGGACGACAAGGATTATGAGATTCCGAAGGAAGGGCATTACATGACGGATGCTTTCACCGATCATGCCATGGGGTATTTGGATCAGCAGAAAAAAGATTATAATGGAAAGCCATTCTTTTTGTATTTGGCGTATACGGCACCACATTTCCCCTTGCATGCACTGGAACAAGACATCGTCAAATATGAAGAGTTGTATTTGCAAGGATGGGATGTTACCAGGGAAAAGCGGTTTCAAAAAATGAAGCAATTGGGATTGGTGGATGACCGTTATCAACTTACCCAAAGACCGGTAATTGTTCCTGCCTGGGAAAATGCAACTGAAAAGAAAGTATGGGCAAGGAAGATGGCCGTGTATGCTGCAATGATTGACAGGATGGATCAGAACATTGGCCGACTCATCAATAAATTAAAGTCGAATGGACAGTATGATAATACGATGATTGTTTTCATATCAGACAATGGTGCTTGTGCTGAAACGGTGAATACAAAGCTCTTGAGTGATCCGGAAAAGAAAATAGGAGAGCGTGGTTCCTATCATATTTATGGCGAGGGTTGGGCAAACGCCTCCAATACCCCATTCAAGAAATACAAACATTATATGCATGAGGGGGGAATTGTAACACCTTGTATCATTCAATGGCCTGCAAAAATAAAACCTGCAAAAGGTTACAGTGAGGGCACAGGGCATGTGATTGACCTTATGCCTACAGCCCTTGAATTGGCAGGAGCAAAATCACCCGGTTTAGCTGGTACGAGCTTCTCTTATTTGTGGACAAAGAAGAAGGCTCCTGAGAGGACTTATTGCTGGGAACATGAGGGCAACCAGGCCATCAGGAAAGGAAAATGGAAACTGGTAAAAGAATTTCAGGAAACATATTGGTCGCTGTATGATCTAGCATCAGATCCAACAGAAATGAATGATTTGTCAGGAGTCGAGGCCACCAGGGCAAAGGCCATGTTGGAAGAATATAACAACTGGTCTGCCAAAGTGGGTGTTCGTCCATATAAAAAAGGGGGAGGAAAAGCAGAGTGATGGTTGATGAAAATAAGCAGTTACTATAAAGTATCTATTGTTAACTAAAAAAAATTAAATGAAATCATTAGCATTGTTGGTGTTTTTTCTGGTGTTGAACAGTTTGTGTTTTTCTCAAATGAAAGACCAAAGCATCATTAAGTATGGTGCTTTGGCAGATGGAATAACAAACAATGCCTTGGCTATTCAGCAAGCAATTGACAAGGTCTCAGCCGCTGGAGGTGGGAGGGTGATCATACCCCCAGGCAATTATTTGACAGGTGCCATTTTTTTGAAGTCAGGTGTTGATTTACACATTCAATTAGGCGCAGTATTGCTTGGGCCAACCACAACAGAAGGATATCTAAAAGCAAAATCAAGACCATCAATTGTATCGGCCCGGGATCAGCACGATATCGCGATCAGTGGAGAAGGAATTATTGACGGACAAGCCCAAGAGTTGATGTTGGATATATTTAAAAAACTCAGAAGTGGTGAACTGAAGGAAGATTCAATCTGGTTGTTCAAAAGACCAGGTGTGGCCAGGGCCAATAACATCAATATTGTTGGCTGTAAAAATGTAAAGGTAACCGGTATAACCCTTAAGAATTCCTCAGATTGGGTGCAGGACTATAGACAGTGCGACAATGTGATCATTGATAGAATCAAGGTTCAAAGTACCGCTTATTGGAACAATGACGGTCTTGACATCACAGATAGTAAAAATGTCAGGATAACCAATTGTTTCATCAATTCTTCTGATGATGCCATTTGTTTAAAATCAGAAGATGCAAGATTTCTTTGTGAGAATATTTACATTGACAGTTGCACTGTGCGCTCCAGCGCAAATGGTTTTAAGTTGGGTACAGCCAGTGTAGGGGGATTTAAAAATATTGTGGTTAGAAATTTAACCGTATACGACACCTATCGTTCTGCCATTGCCTTAGAGTCTGTTGATGGAGGGATTTTGGAGAATATTGATATCAGGGGTGTAACAGCAACCAATACTGGCAACGCGATTTTCATCCGAAGAGGCCATCGCAACGTTACTGGCAAGGTGGGAAGTTTGAAAGGTGTTTATATTGCTCAAGTAAAAGCAGATATCCCATTGCTAAAACCAGATCAGGGATATCCAATTGAAGGACCTCCAGATCACCTGAATCCTGGTTTAGACAAAATGCCAAGACGCCCCTTTCACTATCATATTTATGGCCATCCCTTTTTACCTTACAACCTTATTCCTTCCTCAATCGTAGGTATTCCAGGATATCCTGTGGAAGACATCACCATGGAAAATATTGATATAACCTATGGTGGCCGTGCAGATAAAAATATCGCATTCATTGGGCCTGAAGCCATCACCAAGATTCCAGAAAACAAAGATGGATATCCTGAATTTTCCATGTGGGGTGAACTGCCTTCATGGGGATTTTACCTAAGACATGCGCAAGGAATCAGTATGAAAAATATAACAATGAGTTTCCGTGAGGATGATTTCCGACCAGCCATTGTCATGGATGATGTCAGCTCTTCTACTATTTCTGACGTAAGAATACCTTCTGTGAAAGACATGCCCATGTTTCATTTGAACAATACAAAGGATGTAAAATTGTTACAATTGAAGATCCCGGTGGCAGAAGAAAAAGCTGTGCTGAAAACAAATTATAATTAACAAGGAGATTTGAAATTATCCATCTCATCACATCAATTCATTCTTAAGGGCTGTATCCTTTTTTTGTTTGCAACAAAAGGATATTCACAAGGTTTACCTGATTTCAGGAATGAAACATTGTCAGAAGCTACCAGGCTCAATGATCTTATCAATCGGCTGACAGTAGAAGAAAAAATCAGTTTGTTGATGGCCAGTTCAGAGGGTATATCCAGGCTTGACATCGATAAATATTATCATGGCAACGAAGCCCTTCATGGCGTTGTAAGGCCTGGAAATTTTACTGTTTTTCCCCAGGCCATTGGATTGGCAAGTATGTGGGATGCCCCATTGATGTATCAAATAGCAACAGCCATTTCAGATGAAGCAAGAGCAAAATGGAATCTCTTGGACGGTGGAGAAAAGCAATTGTTGAAGTTTAATGACTTGCTCAGCTTTTGGTCTCCAGTGGTTAACATGGCCCGCGATCCTCGCTGGGGAAGAACCCAGGAGAGTTATGGCGAAGACCCTTTTTTGTCTGGGACAATGGGAGTTCAGTTTGTGAAGGGTTTGCAAGGAAATCATCCCCGCTATTTGAAAACGGTGGCTACACCCAAACATTTTGCAGTATACAATCAGGAGACGAATCGTTTTGCAAACAACGCCATTGTTCCCATCCGTATGTTGAGGGAATACTATCTGCCCGCTTTTGAAGCCTGTATTGTTGAAGGAAAGGCTGCATCTATCATGACATCCTACAATGCAGTGAATGGGATCCCCGCCGGAGCGAATAGATACCTGTTAGATGATGTACTCAGAAAAGATTGGGGATTTCAAGGCTATGTTGTTTCAGATTGTGGCGGTCCAAACCATTTGTTTGATGCGCATCATTTTGTCAATTCCAAACAAGCTGCAGCTGTAGCTTCCATCAAAGCAGGCCTCGACCTGGAATGTGGTGATGATGTTTACAAGGAGCCATTGCTGAATGCAGTAAAGGCTGGAGAAGTGAAGATGGCTGAAATTGATACTGCAGTCTATAGGGTCTTGCGGGCAAGAATGCAATTGGGTTTGTTTGATGATCCAGCCACCAATCCATACAATAAAATATCACCTGAAACAATTGGATCAAAGGCTCATCAGGACCTTGCATTACAAGCTGCAAGAGAGAGCATCGTGTTGCTGAAGAATGAAAATCATTTTCTACCCCTCAATCAAAAGAACATAAAATCCATAGCGGTTGTAGGCATCAATGCAGACAATACGGAATTTGGTTCATACAGTGGAAATCCTGCCGGAGCAGCCATTTCAATTCTTCAAGGCATAAAAGCCAAGGGTGGTAATGATGTTCAGGTGATGCATGTACCATGGAAGTCAGTAAATGGACTGGAGGCCTATGCATTGATCGAAAAAGCGTTTTTCCCAGGTGGATTGAAAGCCGAATATTTTTCGAATATGGAGCTCCGGGGCAATGCAAAAACTCGAATGGAAGAGAACATCGATTTAGATCCGGCCAATCATTCTCCCGATGCATTTCTTCCAGGCACCCCGTTTTCTGTTCGGTGGACAGGAAAAATAAAAGCAGCGTTGACCGGTAATTATAGCTTGGGTTATTTGGCGCATGATGGTGCACGCTTGTATATCAATGGAAAGAATATCATTGACTCCTGGAGAAGGAAATTTTTACAAACAACCACTGCAGATTATTATTTTGAAGCTGGGAAGGAATATGACATCAGGGTTGAATATTTCAGTTATCGCAGAGAGTCAGCAGCCAAACTTTTTTGGAAGTCTCCTGAAATCAAACAGGGCATCAAAGATCTCTATACAGATGCAGCAACAGCTGCTAAATCTGCAGATGTTGTTGTTGCGGTTTTAGGCATCAACAAGAATTTTGATCAGGAAGGCGGTGACAGGGAGGATATTGATTTATCCATCGATCAGGAGATTTTCATCCAAGAAATCTTCAAATCAAATCCCAGGACTGTTGTGGTCCTTGAGGCCGGCAATTCAATGACGATTGACTGGATCAATAAGAACATACCAGCCATTGTCAATGCCTGGTATCCCGGCGAGCAAGGTGGAAATGCGGTGGCTGATGTATTGTTTGGACATTATAACCCTGCAGGCCGGCTGCCCATTACCTATTATAACAACATTGGAGAGCTACCTTCTATGAACGACTATGATATAAGCAAAGGCAGGACTTACCAATATTTCAAGGGTAAGCCACTTTATGCATTTGGGCATGGACTCAGTTATACTCAATTTGAATATGACAATTTTAACGTAAAGCAAAGTGATGAGGCGCTGCATCTTGGTTTTACTATAAAAAACGTAGGCCGATATGACGGCGATGAAGTCGCACAAGTATACATTCAGTTACCTGAAAGAAATATTATTATGCCGATAAAAGAACTAAAAGCTTTTAAGCGTCTCAATATAAAGCAGGGTAGTCAAAAAAAAGTTCAGGTTGATATTGTTGCATCAAGTTTGCGATATTGGGATGATGCCCTTTCGGGTTTTGTACATCCTAAAGGAGAATATACATTGATGATTGGCACCTCTTCTGATGATATACGGATAAAGAAAAAAATAATGATCCAATGAAAAATATTTCAATCATACTGTCCACGGGTATAACTACCATCGTGAAAAGAACAAGGGTCGCTTTTTTATTTTTCTCCCTGCTCATTTTGCTAATAACTGCGGCATTTGTTGCAAATAATAAGCAAATTCAATCCATCAAACAAAAGCCCAACATCATTTTGATTTTGGCAGATGATATTGGTTTTGAAACAATCAGTGCTTATGGCAGTACCACCTACACAACGCCAAGAATCGACAACATGGCCAAGGGTGGAGCCTTGTTTCAAAACTGTTATGCACAGCCTTTGTGTTCTCCATCTCGGGTGCAGATCATGACTGGTAAATCTAATTTCAGGAATTATGAGAGGTGGGGCTATCTCAACCAGAACGAAACCAATTTTGCACATATCTTAAAATCACAGGGATATGCAACTTGCATCACAGGCAAGTGGCAGCTGGGAGGAGATGAGTTTACACCATACAAAGCAGGATTTGATGAATACTTGTTGTGGAATATCATGGACACCAGTTCAACCTATAACGAGCGATACAAAGACCCAAGGTTGTTGGAGAATGGGGTCAGCAAAAAATATTCAAAAGGCGAATACGGGCCAGACCTATTTGTGAATTATATCAAGGATTTCATGACCCGGAAAAAGGATGGTCCATTTTTGGTTTACTACCCCATGGTGCTTTCGCACAGGCCCTTTGTGCCAACCCCAGGTAACGGAAAAGTTTACGAAAATTTCAAGGTGGTGCCCAAGGGAGAACCAGGAGGTTCTTCAGCAGACAATGCCTTCTTCAAAGACCAGATGGCCTACCTCGATAAAAATGTTGGGGAACTACTCGACAAAGTGAGTGAATTGGGACTTAGCGAAAACACACTCATCTTGTTTACCGGCGACAATGGTACTGGAGTAGGGATCAATTCAGACATGAAAGATGGTAGAAAAATTCCAGGGATGAAAGGAGCTACAACTGAATATGGTATTCACGTGCCGCTGGTGGCCTATTGGAAAGGAAAAATCAAACCAGGACAAGTAAACAACAAGTTGGTAGATTTTACTGATTTTCTGCCAACCATGGCTGATGCCGCTAATATTCAAATACCGAAAAGTTTTATAACGGATGGCAGGAGTTTTCTGCCCTTGCTGACTGGTCAAAAATATGAAGGCCGGGATTGGTTGTTTGCACACTATGATCCACAAAAAGGAGAATTCAATAAAGCCCGTTTTGTGCACAACAAAGAGTGGAAGTTGTATGAAACAGGTGAAATTTTCAATGTTGCAAAAGATCCAGAGGAAAAAAACGTTGTTGCAGAAAGCAGCTTAACACCAGACCAAAAAATCTTGATCAATACGTTCAGGGAAGTATTTCAGAAGATGACAAAAGTGGAGGTTATCAAAACACCCAAGGTTAAAAAGAAAAAATCGGATGATGATGATGAAGGATAATTAATCATAAATCAATACAATAAGAAAATATACAGCAATGAAAAGAAGCGATTTTTTAAAGAAAAGCAGTGTAGCACTGGCAGGTTTAGCAGGTGTTTCCATTTTACCATCATCCGTTCTAGGTTTGGGAAAAAATGGAATTGCGCCAAGTGATAAGGTAAACCTGGCTTGCATCGGTATTGGCAACCGCGGTGCCGACATCATCAAAAAATTACATGGCACTGGTCTTGCTAATATCGTGGCCCTTTGTGATGTGGAGATGGGAGCACCCAATACATTAGCGATCATGAAAATGTTTCCAAATGTGCCAAGGTTTCAGGATTTCAGGGAAATGTTCGACAAGATGGGGAATCAGTTTGATGCCATCACAGCAGGTGTACCAGATTTCTCTCATTTCCCCATCACGATGTTGGCCATGTCAGAAGGCAAGCATGTTTACGTTGAAAAGCCCATGGCACATACGTTTCATGAGGTTGAACTCATGATGGCCGCAGAAAAAAAATACAAGGTTGCTTGTCAGATGGGCAACCAGGGCCACTCTGAGGAAAACTATTTTCAGTTCAAGGCATGGAAAGATGCAGGCATCATCAAAGACGTTACCGCCATCACTGCCTTTATGAACAACGGAAGGAGATGGCATGGCATGAAAGTGTCAGATTTTCTCCCTGCACAACCCATACCCGAAACAATGGATTGGGACGAATGGCTGTCGACTGCACAATTCAAGGATTTCAACAAAGGCTATATCAATGGAGATTGGAGATCATGGTTTGAATTTGGCAATGGAGCCCTGGGTGATTGGGGCGCGCATATCATTGACTCCGCCCATCAATTCCTTGAACTGGGCATGCCAACCGAAGTTGATCCCATTTTCATGGAGGGGCACAGTCCGTTGATTTTCCCCCAGGCTTCTACCTTGCTTTTCAAGTTTCCCAAGCGAAAAAACATGCCAGCCCTCGATTTGACTTGGTATGATGGATTCAATAACCAGCCCAAACTTCCTGACGGGTATGGAGAACCGGTGAGAGCCAAGGACATACCACCACCAACATCTGGGAACATCAATTCAAAACGTTATCCTGGAAAAATAATTTACTCAAAAGAATTAATATTCAAAGGCGGTTCTCATAGTGCGCCATTGGCTATCATCCCTGAAACAAAAGCAAAGGACATGGCTTCTATGCTACCTGAAGTGCCGTTGAGCCCATCCACCCATTTTGCTAATTTCCTGAAAGCCTGCAAGGGTGAAGAAAAATGCAGGTCTTCATTTGACATTGCTGGTCCATTGTGTCAGGTCATGGCTTTGGGTGTATTGGCGCAGCGATTGAACACGAAGTTGATTTTTGACAGCAAGAAAAAGCAAATCACCAACAGCAAACTGGGAAATGAACTCCTGGTTGGTCCTCCTCCAAGAAAAGGATGGGAGCAATACTATAAAATGTAATTTTTTGATGTTTAAATTTAATAATATGAATAATCATTCACGCAGACAATTTTTAATGCAAACCACAGCCTTGGGCTTTGGTTCAATTGTGCTACCCAGTTTTATGAGCAATCCACCCAGCATGCGGTTAAACATTGCCGTGATTGGGGTAGGCGGTCGAGGAAGGGCAAGCTGGTCCAAAGTTCCCAAAGAAAGCATTGTGGCCATGTGTGATGTTGATGATCGGATGTCTGCCGATGCCTTTAAGGAATGTCCAAATGCTAAAAAGTACAAAGACTTTAGGGTGATGTTTGACGAGATGGCAAAGGACATCGATGCCGTGATTGTTGCAACACCCGATCATACCCATTTTGCAGCCGCGATGGCTGCCATGGAATTAGGAAAACATGTGTTTGTGGAAAAGCCATTGACCCACAATATCTGGCAATCGCGCACCCTAAAAAAAGCTGCCAAGTATTACAAGGTGGTTTCTCAGATGGGTAACCAGGGGCATACAACCCATGGCATCAGGCAGATAAAGGAATGGTATGATGCTGGTGTGCTTGGACAGGTGAAAGAAGTTATTCGCTGGTCTCAGGGATTGCAGGGTGATTTCAAACGCAATAATTATTTTGGAAAGCCGAGCAGTTTTCCACCAGCGGTGGAAGAAATACCCAGTGGATTTGATTGGGATTTATGGCAGGGACCAGCGGCAGAACGGCCATTTAGCAATTATTATGCACCAAGGCGTTGGAGGGGATTTCTTGATTATGGCAGTGGCATGTTAGGCGATTGGGGTTGTCATACCTTTGATGCACCATTTTGGGCTTTAGATTTGGGGATGCCACATTCGGTAGAAGCTGAGTTGTTGAATCCAATTGCAGACCACAGTTTTGTTTCAGATGAATCGACAGTAACCTGGAATTTTAAGGCAAGGGGTAAAAAAGCACCTGTTACGATGAAGTGGATAGAAGGTGGAAAGAAGCCAGCTCTTCGTCCAGAGTGGGGTATTGCTGAATTGCCGGAAAATGGCATGATCATGATTGGAGAGAAAAAGACACTCATTACCGACGGTCGTCCGAATACACCAAAACTGCTTGTTCCGGATGAAGAATGGAAAGCGTTTTTGAAGAATCCACCGCCTCAAACCATTGCAAGGGTAGAAGAAGAAAAGCCAGTAAAAGAGTGGCTGGATGCCATTAACAACAACACCTTGCCTGGTTCGAATTTTGATTATGCATCTGACCTCACTGAGATGATTCAAGTAGGTGTCTTGGCGCAGCGATTCGGAGGAAAGTTTGAGTATGACAGCAAGAAAATGAAAGCAGTTGGAAGGCCTGAATTGGATCAATACATCAAAGA